>JARYMD010000062.1 GCA_029907285.1 Verrucomicrobiota bacterium
GCCCGAAGTTCATTCCGCCTGTGCACAAGATAAACAACAGACCCAAACCGCGTCAGATAAAGAGCTTCTTCGCAGGCCGAGTCGCCTCCACCCACAACAACCAACGGTTTGTTCCGAAAAACCGGCAGCGCACCGTCGCACGTGGCACAATATGTCACCCCTTTCGCCTCGAGCTTCTTCTCACTTTCAAGCCCAAGATTCCTGTGGCTGGCACCGCTGGCAATTATTATTGTCTGAGTCCGAATGCGCTCTCCATCAACAACAACCGTGTAAGGCCGCCGATCCAGCTCGACCGCTTCCACAACGCCAAACTTGATCCGGGCACCGAACTTCTCTGCTTGCGCCTGCAACCGATTCATCAGTTCGAACCCGTTTATGCCTTCCGGAAATCCAGGGAAATTCTCAACCGTACCCGTGGTCGTCAGCAAACCCCCGGGCATCAGCCCCGTAACAACCAGCGGACTCAAATTCGCCCGGGCACAATAGATCGCCGACGTTAACCCGGCGCATCCAGCACCGATAATAACAACTTTCTCCATAGCCGCACTGACAATAGAAGCGGTCTTGCCCTCTGACAAGCCAAAGACTCCTGCACAGATAATCTCGCTGGCTCGCCAAGGAGCGCGAACCCTGCCTTGCATCCAACCTCCCATAAGGTGGCGTGCCCTCCACGCACGCCAAGTGCAATGGCTCCCCTCCTCATTGCGGCTCGCAAGATATCCCGCCCCCTGCCACTCATAATGAACGTTCGTGCGTTTTTGACTTTCAAAGCCCAATCTGCACGCTATCTTTTCAGGCGATGATTCACGTTGGCATCGGATACGACGTTCACAAGCTGGTTCAGGGTCGAAAGCTCGTTCTCGGAGGCGTCGATTTGCACTATCCGAAAGGCCTCGAAGGCCATTCGGACGCTGACGCGCTCATGCATGCAGTATGTGATGCAATCCTTGGCGCCCTTGGCGAAGGCGACATCGGCCACTTTTTCCCAAATACTGATCCCCGCTGGCACAATGCCCCAAGTCGGCTGTTCCTTCAGGAAGCCGCCCGCATGGTTCGATTGCGGGGCGGCCAGATAATGAACGTGGATAGCACTGTCATCGCCCAGGAACCCAAAATCGCCCCACACATCCACGCAATGAAAGCCTCCATAGCACACGCCCTTGATGTCAACCAAGCGCGAATCTCCATCAAGGCCACAACAAATGAGGAGCTCGGGTTCATTGGCCGCGGCGAGGGAATAGCTGCATTCGCCGTCGCCAGCGTGAATTTGCCCTGAACCGCAAACCACCTTCTTTCGCCCCGGATTCGAGATGTCAGCCAAGGCCGAAATCGCATGGAAAACTCGTGAAGCCGATGGCGCCAGCCGCCAGGTCTATGCCCATAGGATTGGTGGTGAGTGGGTCTTCTACCAGCGGCAAAAGCGGTTTGAACGCTGGCAAAGAATCCAATACCCAAGCCTGGATGACTGGCTTTGCTTGCTCGACGGCATTCAACGCCGTGTCCAGCGCCGACTGCTCCCACCCGAAATTGAAACTCGGGCAAGAAGGCGCATCGCGGAACTGTTCCCCAACGCTCACATAAACCACTAGCCCGCATGTTCGGTACGCGAAGTAGTCTCCAAAACAGGTGTATTCGCAGAACTCACGAAATATGCCGGGTTCATGAAACCCACACCCCACCGAAAGTAGAAGGAAAGAGTCTGCAGTGCGTCAGGAGCCGTGTCGCCGAAATCTTCAAACTGCGGCATCCCGACGTCAGCTCCGGCAATCGAGGTTCTCTCCTCTGAGCGCCGGCGGCCTAGACCCGGAAATCCCACTGGATTGAAGGTATGGCTGTATCTGGGGGAGGCGCCAATGAGATTTCCGGGCTAAGACTAGCCAACGTTTGCCCGCAATTTGTTCACAACAAGCCTTGACTAAACCGGCCGTTGCTACCAAAGTACGTGCTATGCAAAACCCATTGCTGAACTTTACAGTACAACAACTGAAACGTGCCCTGGAAATAAGGCAGCAAATCGAGTCGCTGCAGTCTGAACTCGATGCTTTGATGGGTGTTCCGGCCAAAGCCAAAGCTTTGCCTGCCAAAGCTGCACCAAAGCCAAAAGTGGTTGTGCCTGCCCCCACACAAAGGAAGACACGGAAACTCAGCGCTGCAGCGAAAGCCAAGCTGGCAGCGCTCGCCAGAGCGCGCTGGCGCAAAGCCAAGGCAGAGGGCAAAACCCACCTGTAAAGGTTTCAGTCGTTGGCAATCTCGCAAAAGACGCGCTGGTCCTTTCAGCAAGCGCGGGAAAAGGTCCAGCGCGCCTTCGTTTTATGCCCGCACACCTGCATTAAGACTCAAATAAGCATGCGCCCCGGAGGATGACGGGTCCCTCTGAGGCGGAGCCTCGCTAGCAATCATAGTACATGTGAAATTCCCACGGGTGCGGCCGCAAACGCACAGCATCGTGTTCTCTCCGCTTGAGTTCAATCCACTGTGCTATCACGTCCGCAGTGAACACATCGCCTCGCAACAGGAATTCGTGATCCTTTTCAAGGCAATCGCACGCTTCAGCAAGGCTGCCGGGCATGCACGGCACCTGCTTGAGCTCCTCGGGAGGTAATTCGTAGATGTTTTTGTCCAAAGGCTCAATCCGATTTTGAATGCCGTCAAGCCCGGCCATCAGCATCGCCGTGCAGGCAATGTATGGGTTCGCTGCCGGGTCCGGCGGACGGTATTCGAGGCGTTTTGCCTTGGAGCTGGGTGAGTATGTTGGAATTCGAATTGCAGCCGATCTGTTGCGCATGCTGTACGCGAGATTGACCGGCGCTTCATAGCCCGGCGTCAGGCGCTTGTAGCTGTTGACGGTGGGGTTTGTGAACGCCGCGATCGCGCGCGTGCTTCAAAATCCCGCCAATGTAATACAGCGCAAGTTCGCTTAGGCCCGCATACTTTGTGCCTGCAAACAATGGCTTGCCTTTCTTCCAAAGCGATTGATGCGTATGCATCCCTGAACCGTTGTCACCAAACAATGGCTTTGGCATGAATGTCACTGTCTTCCCGTAACGCCGCGCCACGTTCTTTACGATGTACTTGTACAGCATCATGTCATCGCCTATCTCAACAAGGGAATTGAAACGCAGATCAATCTCTGCCTGCCCGCCGGTCGCCACTTCATGACGCTCCTTCTCCACATGCAACCCACAATCGCGCATGACGTTGATCATTTCATTCCTGACGTCCGCCAGCGTATCAGCGGGCGGCACAGGAAAATAACCCTCTTTGTGGCGAATCTTGTGCCCCAGGTTCGGCCCTTCCTCACGGCCAGTGTTCCAAATCCCCTCAATGGAATCCAGGTAGTAGTAACTACTCCGAGCATCGGCTCCATAACGTACATCGTCAAAAATGAAAAACTCAGCTTCAGGCCCGAAATAGGCTGTGTCTGCAATCCCAGTGCTCTTCAGATAGGCTTCAGCCTTTCTGGCAATATTCCTCGGGTCACGGCTGTACGGCTCCCGCGTAATTGGGTCCACCGCATCAGCTACAACACTCAATGTCGGCACTTTGGGAAATGGATCAACAATTGCCGTCTTTGGATCAATCAACAGGATCATGTCGCTGGCTTCGATGCCCTTCCAACCACGAATCGAAGAACCATCAAACCCCAAACCCGAGTCGAAAACCTCTTCGTTAAGCTCCGCAATCGGGACACAGAAATGCTGCCATGTCCCGAGCAGGTCGCAGAATTTGATGTCAACCAGCTCAATGTTCTTGCTCTTGCAAAACTCCATCACTTCTTTAGGTGTCATGTTTGGTCCTCTGGTCTTTTATGCTATTGGTTCGATTTCAGGTTTCTTGTTCTCATCAGACTGCGTGGTCTCCACACTCACCAGTGCGGATTCGCAAAGCTTGTTCAACAGGCAATACGAATATTTTCCCGTCCCCAATCTTTCCAGTTCTTGCGGCTGCGGCGATTGCTTCTATGGCCGATTCGACCGCATTGTCGGGCAGTACGATTTCAATCTTGAGTTTGGGCACGAAATCCACAGTGTATTCGCTGCCGCGATATATCTCGGTGTGCCCTTTCTGCCGTCCGAAACCTTTCACCTCGATCACTGTCATGCCCTGCACGCCCGCATTTGCCAGCGCGTCCTTTACATCCTCAAGCTTGAATGGCTTTATTACTGCTTCAATCTTCTTCATGAAACGCCTGCTCCTATTCCAGTACGTACCCTTGCTCACCGTGATCAACGACATCCAAACCCACGGTCTCTTCCTCAACATTTGGCCGAAGTCCGACTGTGAACTTGACAAGAAAGGCAATGACCGCCGAACCCACAACCGCAAGTGCTATCGTGATGCCCATTGCACCAAGCTGATGCAGCCACAGAGTTCTCCCTACAATCTCGCCAAGGTTGGTCGCAAGATTCGGATTCGCTTTGGCGGTTGCAAGGAATCCAGTCAGAATCAAGCCGAGGGTGCCACCCACTGCGTGAACCCCAAATGTATCCAGCGCATCATCGTATCCTAACGCCGCCTTGAGCTTGACACATGCCAGAAACGGCATCAGACCGGCAAATACCCCAATCACAACCGCCCCGCTGGAAGTTACAAATCCACACGCCGGTGTCACAGTCACCAGCCCCGCAACCACACCCGAACACAAACCAAGAACACTCGGTTTGCCGCGTGTAATCCACTCAGCAGCAGCCCATGTTACCGATGCAATGGCAGTTGCCAGCGTCGTCGTGACAAATGCGTTCGATGCTATCCCGTCTGCAGCCAGAGCGCTTCCGGCGTTGAAACCATACCAGCCAATCCACAAGATTGCTGTTCCAATCATGCAAAGAACCATGCTGTGCGGTGCCATTGCCGTTTTCCCCAACCCAAGCCGCTTCCCCACAATCAAACACAACACCAACGCAGACCAGCCACTCGACATGTGCACAACCGTCCCGCCTGCGAAATCAATGGCTTTGATTTTTGAATGGGCGTTCCAGACACCATTCATCAACCCATCAGCTCCCCATACCATGTGCGCCAGGGGAAAATAGACCACAAACATCCACAGCCCAACAAACATCAGCACAGCCGCGTACTTGATCCGTTCAGCAACCGCCCCCACAATCAGCGCCGGAGTTATTATCGCAAACATCATCTGATACATTGAAAACACGTTTTGCGATACCCATCCGGAATAGTCGGGGTTTGCAGCCGAATCCACCCCGTTCAGGAATGCAAATGAGAACCCGCCGAGTATTGAACCGACCGGGGCGAATACAAGGCTGTATCCCACAGCCCACCATAGAATTGTGACAAGGCCGGCTATTCCAAGGCACTGCGCAAGAACCGATAGCACATTCTTGCGTCGTACCAAGCCGCCATAGAATAAGGCCAGACCCGGCAATGTCATAAACAGCACCAGAGCAGCACAAACCATCAACCATGCGTTGTGCCCGGGCCCGGGCCCCGGTATCTTGCTTGCGACCTCGGTTAGGCGGCTGCCGTTGTTCACATAAGCCTCAAGCTCAGCGACCCGCTGCTCCAAGCTGGGTTCTTTCAACGCTTCACCCGCCCATGCTAATCCCCCAAGCGCGGTTACCATCACACCGATTGTTACAAACCCTGATAGTTTCGTGCGCATGTTTATCATATTGCAGGTCAGAAAATGTAGCTCGCCCCAAAACCAATCAGAACTTGGTCCCGTTTTAACTTGCCGTCGTTGTCGAAAAGCGCCTCTGAGCGGCGGTCGTACCTTATCTCAGGACGAACGTGGAGTTTCTTGAACGGCTTTATGTTCACAGTCAATGTAGTGCTGGTAACACTGGCGTTGCCCGAAGAGTCGAACCCGGTCCTGCTCGAGCCGTCGTCAATGAAATGATCCGCGCGCAGCGCAACTTGGACCTTTTCGCCGAAATCGTATGTCGCCCACAAACCTGTCCCAATCCACTCTGCTGTGCCCCCAACCAACGAAGCGTTGTCTTCGATTCCATAGTCGCCTTGCGCATACAAGTTGAGTCTCCTGCCAATCTTCTGAACCAAAATGATCTCTGCGCCTCTTCGCCAGTCCGAGTTGTTGGAATCCTGCTCCGGACCGCCATACCCGAGAAGTGCAATGGTGGTGCTGTCATTTAGTGTCAAACCAGCCTTGCCGCAGTAGGACAGGCTGCGGTTATTGTCATTAACCCTGTCCCAGCCGTTGAAAACGGCTATTGTCGTTTCAATTCTGTCGCTCCATTTGTAGCTCGCCGCGCCGCCCAGTTGGGTTGCATTCTCAGCGTACAAGAACTGGTTGCCTACGCTCCAGTTCGGGTTCTGCATTTCCTAAATTACTTCGACACCCATCAGCGTAACCATCTTGCCAACAGCCAACTTCAGCCCCCGGCCAACGGGCGCATTGATGTTGATGTACGCCTGCTCAAGGTCAAACGGAGTGTCTGAATCCCCCAGCCCCGCAGCATGAATCACCTTGGCATCTTCACCGGCAATCAGGTCAACCCTGAACCCGGCGTCCCACTCCCTCGCGTCGTAAGCCGCCGGCTGCTCTAACGCAAGCTTAACCTTGTTCAGGCTGAACTCGTCGTTCTTCCTGACAAACGTATTGGCCGACGGCTCCGACTCATTGAAGTTGTGGAAGAACGATGCTGACACAAAACCGCTCACACTGGTTTGTCGAAAGAATTCCAGCGCACCAGAGCCGGTCGTAACGCTCTGCCCGGATGAAACTCCAGCCTGTTCCACCGATTCCCCAGCAGCAGGAGAGCCTTCCGATCCTCCTCCTGCACCTGTTTGTGAACCAAGCAGCATAACCCCCGCTGCCACGGCCGTAGCGCACAAGCCGGACAATCCCGCTGAACAGTTCATGCCGAATCTACTCATCAACAGGCAACTCAGTGGGCAGGTGGCATGCCAACTACCTCACACCCGGCACGGCGGCGTTTGCAAAACCCGTGTCTGCAATCAGTTCTGCAAGCCAGAAATCATTCAATCCGGTTCACGGACCGCAATGCTCGCCCTTGCTCGTCTTACAAAAATGTCGGAATCGGAAGGCCCAAATGACAAATTTGAAGTAATTCACCAGACAGTTGGCAATCCGTCCGGCCTCACCGCGCCACATGCATGGCCGGTCTGAGGCAGAGCATGGCTAAGAAACTTCACCGCTTGCGCGCATGCAATTTCTGCGCGCTTGAAATCCGATACTGACATCATCATCGTTGGGCCATGCCCGTCACCACAGCAGGTCCGAGTACTGAGTGGGTTCGGGGCGGTTTCGTGAAGATCTTGTTCTTCCAACACGCAGCAAATGAATTCATGTCGCTGCTGGCGCAAAAGCTAGGCGCGGCAGGTATTACTACGGCTTTCGTTTCCTTCTCAGAAACACCCGATTTGGGTCATGGCGTCAAACCGGCTGCGGAATCGCACTTCCTCCCGATGAAAAGCCGCCTCAATCCGGCCGCAGTTTTGCGCCTTAGACGGCTGATTGACCGGTTCCAGCCCAATATCATCTATTGCAGCACCGCCTTGGCATGCTTCAACTCGATAATGGCCCAGTTCCCGCGGAAATCTTCCAAGCTTGTCTTCTACAGAGGCGCCATAAGAAGGCCAAACTGGATAAGTCCATCGGACCTCTTGATTTTTAAAGGCGGTTGGGTTGACATGTTCCATTGTGCCTGCTCCGCAGTGGCGGACTGCTTGTGCAAGACAGGCGTATCCCCAGACAAGTTATCTGTTTTCCCAGCTATCGGATACTCCCTCTCCAAATCCCCGACAAAGCAATTGCCCGCCAACCTCGAGAAACGAAGCGCGCGCCATCGAATCGGCGCCGTCGCAAATTACAGGAAGATCAAGGGACTCGAGTATCTGGTCGATGCTGTGGAGTTGTTGACCAGCCGGGGTCTGGATGTGGAACTCGTCATAGTGGGCGAGGACAAAAGTCATACTCTGGCGCGATATGTCAGCAGATCACCGGCCGCGTCACGCACCCTGCTGACTGGCCCAATTCGCCCTGCATGGCACGTAATGCGCACATTCGATTGCCTCGCCCTGCCATCGCTCAGCGAAGGCCTTAATAAGACCTTGATTGAAGCATTCGCATGCGACGTCCCGGTCGTCGCAACCAATGTTGGCGGCACTCCCGACGCTGTCATTCACGGCATAAACGGCCTGCTTGTCCAACCGCGCAACCCCGCCCAACTCGCCGACGCAATTGAAAAGGTGCTCACAGACATACAGCTTGCCGCCAAATTCAGGGTCGAAGGCAAACGCATGTTCCTCGAAAAATTCGAGGCCTCAGTAGTCTCCTCTGAATACGCAGAACTCTTCCGGCGCATGACAACCTGAACGAACTCAAAGAACTTCACCGTCCGCAATTCTCCATCCAACTCTCGCCCAATCCGTTTGTTTCAGCGGGAAAACTGCGCAAATAACACCAAATCGATGTGGCAAAAACACGAGGGCTAGATTGTCCAGTGTGCCGTCCGCCCCCACTACAAATATGCCGACCCTACGGGCCTTGGCTCTGGCCAACAGACGACCAGGTCGGCCAAGTGACAGGTGCTTTCAACGTGCAACGCTCAACAGCGGACGCAGTTGCGGACTCGCTGCCCGTCAGGCTGCTTTGGTTCCGGCCAGCCCGCGCTGCGAAACATCTGCCGCGACTCGCTCATCAGGAAAAGCACCCTGATCAAGCCCCCCCACTGGACGCGACTCTGCTAGAATAATCCCCAAATCTTAATCTCGAGTATCTGAGTCAAGTTCTCAGCATGCTCATTCAACCTCAAGCCTCAGAGTGTATTGGACCGAAAGGGCATGGATGAGGCAGGGCACGCACTCCGGCACTTCGCCTCTGCGGAACAACTGAACGCACGCCGATGCGCTGATGTGCTTTGCAAGCCATATGAAGGTCGTCCCTCTAAAAGCGGGACTCCAACGGCCGCGGGCATGGCATCGCCCAAAATGCGGAACAACGTGCCTGGCACTCTATTTGCGTCTTCCAAAGGCTGCACCGTGGTGACTGCTTTGCTGGCAGCCAGGGATGCAAATACGGAGAAACTGACCAAACTCACAGGCTGAAAATCTTCGCGAATATGAAGTACCCAAAACAGTCCGCGAACCGGGCTTCTTCAAGAGATTCAGCAATATGCGGGCGCCGGAAATCTCACCGGATTGAACACACGGGTATATCCAAGGGGTCGGCCGGTGAGATTTCCTGGCCAGGGCGACGAAGCAGCTCCAGTCAGCAGAGCACCACCCCTGCAATGAACACCTACATGTCGCCGTGAATATGCGGTTGCGGCTCAGCCGCACGGAAGCCAACAACGGCTTGTTTCACAGGCCATTTTTCTGCCAAACATGTTTCAGACTCTCCAATCGAGGCTTGCTGCCTCACGCGCGGTTCGCCCCGGGCCACAGCTTGATCAGATCAATCAGAATCCGTTTTGCTTCGTCCATGTTGGCATCAACAGCCGGTGTCTTGCTTTCCTCCTCTTCCTCATCACCTGCAGTCGCGGTGGGCGGGGCCTCCTGTTCGGTCTTTCCTTCGGCCGTGGACGGAGCTTCATTGGTTGTCCCCACGGCCGACGCGAGTATCGCGTCGATCTGCACCTCGAGCACCGTTGTGGACGGAGCTTCATTGGTTGTCCCCACGGCCGACGGAAGACCCGGTTGGCTGGCAAGCTTCACCGTAATCTCGTAAACCTTCTCATTCGACGGCGGCCGGGACTTCCGCTCTGCATTTCTGGCCTTGGAACGCGCCTCGGCTTCTTCCTTTTCCTTTATCCGTTTTTCCTCGTTGAGAGAAACGCTGTTTTCAGCCCGGACCTTCCGATACAGTTCTATGTCTTCGCGCACGTAGGCAAACTCGGGGTCCTTTGTTTGGCGATCTTCTGAGCGCCGCCGCAGTTCATCGACTATTGGCGCTATTCGGTTCAGTTTCTCAAACTTTGCCGGTGAAATGGTGTCCCATGCCAACGCGTACTCCTGGGCCGATTCACCCACATCAAGATAGTTGGCCACCGACGGCAAAACGATGTCCGGCGTCACACCCCGCAACTGAGTCGATTCACCGTTTGCCCGGTAAAACTTTCTAATCGTGACCTTCAGCGCGCCGGGATTGTAACTGCGCGGAAATCGGGCAAACCTGTTCAATTCATAAATTGTCTGAACAGTCCCTTTCCCGTGTGTGGATTTGTCGCCGACAATCAACGCCCGACCGTAATCCTGCAATGCTGCAGCCAGAATCTCCGAAGCCGACGCGCTAAACCGGCTTGTCAGCACAATCAGCGGCCCTTCGTACGAAATGGCAGGATCACGATCGAATTCAACAACTATGTCCCCATCGGCATCCTTGACCTGCACTATTGGGCCTTCTCCTATGAAAAGTCCTGTCAACTTGATTGCTTCCTCCAAAGACCCGCCACCGTTCCGACGCAAATCCAATACTATCCCCCGGACGTTCTCGGCGATCAGTTTTTTCAGCAGTTGCTGCACGTCGGCGGTGGTGCTTTTCGGAGTTGACCGGTCGCTTGCACTGGCCAAATCGGGTTTCTTGGGGCTTCCAATTTCAAAAGTCGCATAGAACGACGGCAAATCAATCACGCCCAACCTGATCGTCTTCCCCCCCTCTTCAGGGACATCGATGATTTTCGCCTTGGCCTCCTGGTCCTCAAGCTTGATCTCGTCCCTGATCAAGGTCAGCGTCCTGCGTTCAGAAGGGTCTGTCGCGTCTGCGGGAATAATGGTGAGCGTGACCTCGGTGCCCTTTGGACCGCGAATCAACTCCACAATTTTCGTGAGCTTCCAGCCAATGACATCGACCGGTTCGCCGCCCTTTTGTTGAACGGCAATGATTCTGTCGTTTGGTTTGAGCTTCTTGCTTCTTGCCGCAGGACCGCCGGGCGTCAGACTCTCAATCTTGCAGTAGTCGTCATCCATCCGCAGCAATGCCCCTATCCCAAACAGGGAAAGTTTCATGTTGATTGCAAAATTCTCCAACTGCGCTTTGCCCATGTAATCCGAGTGCGGATCATACGCCTGCGCCAGCGCAGTCAGGAAAAGCTGCAACACATCCTCGTGATCCAGCTCGCCCCAGCTCTTTATCAGGCGCTTGTAACGGGCACTGAGCGTTTTAAGAATCTCGTCGGATTTCTTCTTGTTGAGTTTTTCCTGCAAATACTCGTAACGCAGATGCTGCTGCCACAAGGCCCGGGCTTCTTCAAGATCGGCCGGCCAATCAGCATGTTTCCGGTTGGGACTGTAAGTCTCGTCGGTCTTGAACTCGAACTGATTTGTTATCAACAGCCCGGCAACCAATGCCACCCGCTGATCAACACGCTCAATAAACCGCGAAAAAATCTCATTTGCCACCGAAGTGTCCCCAACACGCAGCACCATGTCCGCCAATGAAGACCTGTATTGCTCGAATTCCTTCAAGTCCGTCTTCAAAAAATGCATGTGAAGCGGGTCCAGCAGGTCAAAGTAACGACGGAAAAAGCGGGCTGACATTTCCGCATCGAGCGCCCTCCTCAAATAATGCGAATTGGTCAAAACACGGGCCGTCAAAGCCACAACCATGCCGTCATTCGGCCCCGGAGTCAGTGGCTTTACCTGCGAGTACTTCGAAGTAATGGCCGCAAGTTCTTCAACCGGATTCGTGACCGCAACGCCCGCACCTTCTGCCCGAACTTGGTTTGTCGGCCTCGAATCGGAGTTGCCCGGGCCGGGCTCGGCTGTCCGAACCTTCACCAGACAGACCAGTCCAGCCACAAAAGCAACCGCGATTCCAGCACCCACAAGGCGCTTGATCCGCATCACTGATTCCCCATTTCCAATAGCTTTCATCACCGAACAATTCGCTTACGACACATCAACATAAACGAATCCTGTCGCGGGGCAACTCAGTTTAGCGGCACACCACGCCGAATGTACGTCGGCGTGTCCAAATCCTCCCCCCGGTATAACGTCGGTTCGCTCCTCGCAAAACGGCCCTTCGAAACAACTTCCAGCGGCAGCATGCCCTGCCTCAGCTTCGCCTGCTTCTGTCGTCTCCTCGCAGCTCCCGTGCCCGCTTGATTTGCCAACAACTGCTGAGCCTGCTCGGGCGACAGTTTCGGAGGCGGCGGCACAAATCGCGACGCAGGCCGCGCAGGTTCGTTCCCCTCTTTCAGCGTCAACCCATTCCGCCCGCCTTCAATTGGAAACTCTGAAACCAACGGCGCTTCAGCCTCAGCCTGCTCTTTTCCTTCCCCTGCCGCGGCCGCATCTGACGTGCTTCGGCGAGTCACAATCAACGTCATTGCAAGCCGCCCAGTGCAACTCGGATCAATCGCAGCGCCCATCACAACCTGGCTGTTCTCACAAGCGCGGTTGATCTGTTCCATCACGTGTTTAACCTCGCGCAAGGTCAAGTCGGGGCCGCCAACCAAGCTCGCCAAAACAGCTTCAGCCTCCGCCAGCAAATTCCCGCCCTCCAAAAACGGACTGGAAAACAGCTTCTGCACCACCTCCCGACTGCGGTGCTCACCCGCCGCAGATGCGGAAGCAAACGAGCTCTCCGCCTGTCGTCCCCGCACCACACGACACAAATCGGCAAAATTCACGTTGATCAGACCCTCCTGAGTCACCAAACGCGACAATCCACGCACACCCTCGGCCAAATGATCGTTCGCAACCCTGAACGTGTCCAGCAGTGTCGTGGTGTCATCAAGCAACCCCGCAATCTTCTGATTCGGCAGGCATATAACCGCATCAGCAGCACACTTCAACTGTCTCAGCGACTGCTGCGCCTGCTGGATTCTCCGTTGTCCTTCGAAATCAAACGGCAGCGCCGCCACCCCAACCACAAGCGCTCCACAGTCGCGTGCAGCCCTCGCCAACACAGGCGCAGCCCCAGACCCGGTTCCCCCGCCAAGGCCCGTCACCAGAATCACCAAATCTTGATCCCTGGCCAGTTCTCGCAACGCTTCAACATCCGCTTCCGCAGCAGCCCGGCCAACATCTGGGTCCCCGCCAGCCCCAAGCCCGCGCGTAATGCCTCCGCCGAACAGCACCTTCGGCTCAACTGCGCATTGGGCCAGTTGCCGAGCGTCAGTGTGCGCTACAGCAAAAGTAAGCCCCGTCAGCCCGCTCTGGACCATGTGTGCCACAGCCTGCAATCCGGCTCCGCCAAGCCCGACAACGCGTATGACCGGCACTCTGTGCACCGGTGGCAGTCCCACTGCAATGTTCTCAGCCTCAGTCATAGTTTGCTCTCCATGATCCTTATCCACCCGTGCGCCATTCACGCACCTTGCAGCATCCGACTCAGCGTGCTCTTCAGCCGCGTCCGCCAACCGCCGCGCGCAACCCGTTTCTCAACCTGAAAAGACCCAAATTTCACCAGCCCAATCCCCGTCGCAAATTCAGGCTGGTCAAGCGTCGATACAAGGCCCGAAATCGATTTGGTCCGCCCAACTGACACAGGAAGACCAAACACCTGCTCCGCCAACCTCGACACGTTTGGAACCCGCGCCCCGCCACCGCACAACCGCACCCCAGCCCGCAGGTAATCGATCAACCCCACCGTCTCGAGGTCCTCAGCCACAATCTGAAGCGTTTCCTCGATTCTAAGCGACATTATCCTCCGAAGGTGCTCGAGATTGATTGACCGCTCAGGCAAACCAACGTCGTTCGATATCGCAATCGTCTGCCCTTTGTCCCCGGGCCCAACCACTGCCGACCCATGCTCGATTTTCAGTGCTTCCGCCCGGCCCATCGACGTCTTGAGTCCGTAAGCCAAATCGTTTGTCACATGATCACCGCCAACAGCCAGCACACCCGTGTGTTTGATTATCCCGTTCACATATGCCACGTAATTCGTCACCCCCGCCCCCAGATCAATCACAAGCACTCCCAGTTCCTTCTCTTCCGGCGTGAGCACCGCCAGCGATGACGCAATCCCGTTGAAAACAATGTCTTCAACATCCAATTGCAGGCTTTTCACCGCGCGGATTGGATTCTGCAGGCGATTTGTCACCCCGTGAACCACGTGCACATCAACTTCAATTTGTGCCCCCAGCATCCCCACCGGCTGAAGCACTCCCTCCTGTCCATCCACAATGAAATGGTGCCTGATGACATGTATCACGTGATTCTCCGCGGGAATGTTTATCGCACGTGCGTTCTTGACCACGTCCTGCACGTCATCGGCAGTTATCTCCCTGTCCGCCGAAGGGATCGCATGACGGCCGCGATTGTTAAACCCCCGGATGTGCCCGCCCGTCACCCCAAGATACACGCTCCTGATCTCCACATCAGCCATCTGCTCCGCCTCCGCTATCGCAGCCCGTATGTCCTCAACCGCAGCACCGGTATCTACTATCTCCCCTTTCCGGACACCACGCGATTTCGCCTGCCCAACGCCTGTTATCCGCAGGTTCCCCTCCTGACCAAGCTCGCCAACCACGGCACACACCTTCGAAGTGCCTATCTCGAGCCCAACTATGATCTTGTTGCTCTTGTCAAACATGCTTGTTAGGTCTCCCCGAGTGTTTTGCCGGTCGCGCCCGGGCCGGAAGCGAATTGCTCGCTTCAACCCACCGCAACGGACAGTTGTTTGTGATCGACAAGTCCAAGCTTGAAATCGTCTTTCCCGCGCGCATGCACGCGTCCCGCACAAGGGCCCATCGGCGCACCTGCTCCTCAAGCCCCGCGTGCGACAGGATTACAATCGCCCCTTCATCGGTCAT
>JARYMD010000063.1 GCA_029907285.1 Verrucomicrobiota bacterium
CAGTGCTTGCTCCTCTGCCGGATCGTGAACTTGTTTTGGGGCAGACGCTCGCCTTCCAAATAGGCGCCACTGACTCAGATTTTCCACCGCAAACGCTGTCGTTCAGCCTTGGCCCGGGCGCGCCAGCCGGCGCCGCAGTGGATTCAGCCACCGGCCTTTTCACATGGACACCTGACACTGCCCCGGATGAACAGCACATCGCTGTCGTTGTCACTGACAACGGCGTTCCGCCACTCAGTGCGCAAACGACATTCCGGGTCGTAGTGCACTCTGCCCCTCGGATTTCGCTTCGGATGTCAACCGAAGCGCTCGAATTGTCATGGTCTCAAGGCGTGCTCCAGGAAGCCGACGAAGTGACCGGCCCGTACCGCGACGTCCAATGCACGCCGCCGTGTGTGATTGTCCCAACTGAAAGCCGCAAGTTTTACCGCATCAGACCATGAAAACCGCCTGTGGAATTGTTCATCGCATCGTCGTCCCGCCGATCGTCCCGCTGGGCACCGCGTTGTTGTTTGCAGCAGCCGCCGCACACGCCGAAGTCCAGATGCGCGTCGAGCATCGCACGCCTTCAGAAGCTGACTCAACGTGGCTCTTGAAGGCCGTCCCGCGCCCGTCAACCAACGACGCAGCCACTCTTGCCAGTTTCAGCATCGCCGCCGGCGCTGCCGATGACAACAGTGGTGGACTTGACAAGCTTCACGACGGCCGAATGCCAACGGATGAGGACCAGCCGGATGCGAATTTCTTTTTTGCGGCTGGCACTGCCGGTGGCCGTATCGTGATTGATCTTGGCCGTGCCACCGACCTCGCCCAGGTTAACACCTACTCATGGCACCCCAACACTCGCGGTCCGCAGGTCTATACGCTGTGGGCCAGCGACGGCACACAAACCAACTTCAACGCCCGCGTTCCTCCAGGCACGGACCCGCAGACCTGCGGCTGGCAGAAACTGGCATCGGTGGATACCCGGCCAAAGACAGGCCCGGTAGGCGGACAATATGCCGTGTCAGTGTCAAACTCGGACGGCACGTTGGGCCGATTCCGCTACGTGCTGTTGGACGTTTCCCGGACTGAAGACAGCGATCCATTCGGCAACACATTCTACAGCGAGGTGGACGTGGTGAGTGCCGACCCTGAGTTCGTGGCGACGCCGCCGCCTTCGCCGCCCAAACCGCCGCCGTTCCGACTGCGATCAGCAGACGGGTACTGCGAGATTGTCGTGGACAGCTCGGACGCGCCGGACTTGAAAGAATGGGCCGAGCAAACTCTGGCGCCAGTCCTGGCCGAGTGGTATCCCAAGGTCGTTGCCATGCTCCCCAGCGAAGGTTACACCGCACCCACGAACTTCACCGTGGTATTGAGACCCGGACGTGGCGTGGCCGCCACAGGCGGAAGGCGCATTACAGCCAACTCCGACTGGATCAGGCGCGAGCTGCGTGGCGAAGCTGTGGGCGCGCTCCTTCATGAAATGGTGCATGTCGTTCAGCAGTACGGCCGGGCGCCCCGCGGCGGCAGCCGACCCCCGGGCTGGCTCACCGAGGGCATCACAGATTACATCAGATGGTTCAAATTCGAGCCGGAAAGCCACGGCGCTGACATCGTCTGGCTCCGCCGACAACGCAATCCGAACCTGCGCTACGACGCGTCCTATCGCATCACTGCGAACTTCCTGAATTGGGTGGCTGAAAAATACGATCCTGAAATCGTGCGCCATCTCAACGCCGCCATCCGCGAAGGGAAATACGGCGAGAGCGTGTGGAAAGAGTTCACCGGCAAAACCGCTGATGAATTGGGCGCAGAATGGAAAGCCCAGATCGAGCAATTGCTCAAACCGGACCAATAAGAGATTCCCTTTTAACTCTGGCTACACCAGTGATTTGCACCTGGAACAGGCCGGCTCCCCCATAGGGGCGGTGTGAGCACGACCGGCGCGAGCACGGGGGTACTGTCTTGTCCCCGCGAATGACGGCACAGCAGTGGGCCAGACAGGTTATTCGATGCGTTTTCCCGCGGGATCGCAGGTGACTTCAACAGTCCTGCCATCTTTCTTTCCTCGGATTTCGAAGGTGGTTTCGCCGTACTCGATCCCTTTCATGACGGTCAAACCCGTTGTCGTACCGAAAAACTTCTCCACCTCGGCTCTGACGGGCGCGGGCAACTCGTGGAAGTCAGCCACAGTCAAGATGCGGAGATGCAGATTGGCCGACAAATATTGCTCGCATGCGACGCGGCTTGTTCGATAACCTTCGAGCGTCGATTGCAGCGCATGTCGGCAAACGCACAACTCGATAAAGACGTCAGCGTTCATGGCGCCGGGACCCGGATGTGGGGCGTAAAAGCTGCCGATGTTGATAATCGTCCGTGGATAGCGTCATTTCCCGTATGCCCGGCGTTGAACCAGCACCACATCGCGCATGTCGGGATAATGGAAGCAGCCGCTCCGTACGAGATCGTTCGGAGCAAACAGACCAGCACGTATTTCATGGCCTGTTACGGCGGGAGCGGCCGCGTTCTGATCGATGGTTGTTGGAGGGATTGCCGTGCTGGGATGGCGTGTTTGCTCCCGCCACATATACATAACGCCTTCAGCGCTGTTCGGGGGCAAAAGTGGCAATTCTGCTGGGTCTGTTATGTCCAACCAGCCGGCCAAAGGCCAATCTCCGACGCCGCTTCGCCTGTTTTGGCGCGCTACGATCACGTGCCTCTGCACTCGGCGATTCTGGGGTTGATCCACGAATGTCAGAGCGCGGCGGCGCCAGCCCTGCTCCAGCGATGGACCGAGCTGATCAATGAATACGTGCTGCGGTTTGCAAGGCCGGCGAACGGTGACCTGCGCCTGCGCCAGCTTTGGCAGAGAGTAACCGCCCAACTCGGTGAGAACTGGACCTTGAAACGCCTTGCACGAGAAGCAGGATACAGCACCGAACACCTCAGGCGTCTTTGCCACATTGAAGTTGGCCGGAGCCCGATGCACCAGGTCATCTATCTCCGAATGCGGCGCGCGGCTGACCTACTCGTGTCAACCAATGAGAAAGTCGAGGCAATAGCGAAAGCGGTCGGATACCAAGACCCGTTTGTCTTCTCGAGGGCGTTTCACAAGTGGGTGGGCTGGCGGCCTTCGGATTACAGGGCCAACCGGCCGGACAACGCAGAGTCTGCCAAGCCCGAACAACCGGCCGGGAAACGCCGCAACGGCCAATATCGCATTGGGGTTCTTGCGGGTCTGTTGTCGTCGGTCTTGACTGCCTTTTGCGCGGAGGACAGGTCGCTGCCTTTTGGCAATCCGGACGCCGAGTCGCCTGCGGCCATTCGTGGCACGGCCACGCGCAGCCGTTCGGACACAACTTCAACGGCTCTTTCCGGTGAAGCGGCGCAGAAAGACCGCGCACTGCGCGAAGAACAACTGAAGGCCGCTCGCGAGCTTTACGAGGCGTTTCCGCGGGACCCGGACGCTGTCTATGTCACGGGCTACGTCAGCCACGAACAGGGTGACACAGCATCCGCCATTCGCTATTGGGAGGAAATGATCAAGCCCGAGTTTGGCGCCACGCGTTTGTACGATCGCGCCGACGCACTCTACAACCTCGGGTACACATATCTTCTGCGGGAGAACTACGACAAGGCCATCCTGTTCCTCTGCGAATCGATCCAACTAAACCCGCGCAGACAGGAAGCGCATTATCGCCTCGCGCATGCCTTGTTCCTCAAAGGAACAATGGAAGAGTGCGTCCGGGTTCTCGATGAAGCAAAGATCGATGCGCCTCTTGCACATCGCTTGCGCGGGATGGCAAACCAGCAACTGGGAAAACTGGAAGACGCCAGAAAAGACTACGAATCCGCAGTCCGCCTCAACCCGGATTTCGCCGAAGCGTATTACGGGCTGGCGATGGTCTGTGCAAGGCTCGGCGACAGGGCCAAAGCCGATGAGTGCAGGAAAAAGTTCGAAGCATTGAAATCGCAAGACGATGCCGCGGGTAGGCAAGCCCGCACAGAATTCGATCCGCTCGCGATCACGCGCCGCAGTCTCGCCCGAACGCACACTGAGATCGGCCGCGTCTATCTTCTCCGCGCCCAGCCCCGGAAAGCCGAAGAACTTTTCCTTCGCGCAGCCGAAGTTGACCCCGACAACACCGGCTGCCGGTTCCAACTCATCATGCTCTTGCAACAGCGCCAACAGAATCAGGAAGCGTTGCGTTTCGCTCAGGAAATGGTCTGTGCAGAACCGCGAAACGCGTTTCATTATCTCGCTGTTGGAAACCTCCTGGCGCGGCTGAGACAGCGCGCCGAAGCCGAGTCCGCGTTCAAGAAGGTGATTGAGCTGGCGCCCTGCCGCCCCGAAGGGTATTTCGCTCTGGCCCAATTGTATCTCCAGTGGGACATCCAGTTGTCAGAATCGTTGCGGCTTGCGCGGCGCGCGGTCGAACTTTCGCCGTCGCCGGTCAACTACTATGTGCTCAGCCAAGCATGCGCAAGGAATGGCGATCTGCAAGGAGCAGTCGCGGCGATCGAGAAAGCCTGCGAGCTCGATCCGGGAAATCAGCAGTTGCGGGAATGGCGTTCGCGCCTTCAGCGGCAGCCGTGAGATGTACGCGCTTTTCAAATCCAGCCTTGTCTCGGCCGCCGCCACAGGAATCGTTCTGCAATTGGCCGCCGCCGATGCGCCGCCTTGCACGATCCGTTTGACCGATGTCACCAAAGCGACCGGAATAGATTTCGTGCACACAGACGGCAGTTCGGGCGAACGCTATATCGTCGAAACTGTCTGCGCAGGCATGGCGACGTTCGATTATAACGGCGACGGTTTGATCGACATCTTTTTCCTGAACGGCGCCCCACTGCGCGGCACAAAGTGCGAAGTCCCCCCAACCCCCCGCCTTTACCGCAACGAAGGCAATTGGAAATTCACCGACGTCACACGCGAATCCGGCCTTGCGGTTACGTGTTACGGTTTGGGCGTGGCTGTGGGCGATTACAACAACGATGGCCACCCCGATCTTTACCTGAACAACTTCGGCACCAACCTCCTGTTCCGGAACAACGGCGATGGCACTTTCACCGACGTAACCCGCCAGGCAGGTGTGTCGGACACAAACCATGTCGGCGCAGGCGCTTGTTTCCTCGACATGGACGGCGACGGCGACCTTGACCTGTTCGTGTCTCACTACATCGATTTCACGTACGAAAGACATCACGTCGCTCGTTTCAACGGGTACCCGGCCTACGTCGGCCCCCTTGATTACCCCACAACCCCGAACCGGCTCTATCGCAACAACGGCGACGGCACTTTCACCGATGTCAGTGAAGAGTCGGGCATCGCCGCCCACAAGGGCGCCGGCATGGGCATGGTCTGCGGCGATCTTGACGGAGACGGCGACACCGACATCGTCGTCGGCAACGACGAAACAGGCGATTTCCTGTTTCTCAACGATGGCAAAGGCCGGTTTGAAGAGGTCGGCTTGTTCAGCGGCATCGCCTACAACTTCAACGGCAAGGCTCACGGTACAATGGGCATCGATTGCGGTGATTACAACAACGACGGCTGGCTTGACTTGTTTGCCACTTCCTACCAGCAGGAAACCGCCACTCTGTTCCGAAACTTGGGCAAAGGATTGTTCGAGGATGCCACAGCCCGAACAGGCGCAGGTGAAGGCACGCTCCCGTTCGTCACATGGGGATGTGCAATCGTCGATCTCGACAACGACGGCGACAGGGACCTGTTCATCGCCGCAGGGCACTTGCACGACAACGTCGAGCTGTTCGACACAACCACGACATACCACGCCCGGAACATCGTTCAAATGAACCTCGGCAACGGCAGGTTCGTCAACGTGTCGGATCGCTGCGGCGACGGCCTCGCCGTCAAATTGAGCAGCCGCGGCGCTGCTTTTGACGACCTCGACAACGACGGTGACATTGATGTGGTGATTTTGAATTCCCGGCTCGAGCCAACAATTCTTCGAAACGATTCCCCGCCGGGCAACCACTGGCTCGAAGTCCGGCTCCGCGGAGTGAAAACCAACCGCGACGGCGTCGGCGCCCGTGTGACAGTTGTCTCTGGCGACCTGAAGCTGGTCGATGAAGTCCACAGCGGTCGGAGTTACCAGAGTCACTTCGGGTCGCGTTTGCATTTCGGGCTGGGACCACGCGACAGGATCGATCGCGTCGAAGTTCAGTGGGTCGGCGGAAGCCGCCAGGTGATCGGACACCCGGGAGTGGATCGGCTGATTACAATCACCGAAGAAACCACCGCCCCAAAATAATCTGCACTTGTCATCCGCAAGACCCCCTCCATAGGCCCATCTATGCCAAATTTCTGTGTGATCCGGGTGATTCGTTTCTCCTCGAGTAGCAACGCCCAATAAGAAACCCCGCGTTTTCTCGACGCGGGGTTTCATGTGACCATCAAATGGTCAAGGCCGGGCACCCCTCAGGCGCCCATGCCATCCTCGAAACTTCCTGCAGCTACCGGGAAGCAGAGATAATCGCGAACGTAAGCAATCCCATTGGCGCTTGTTGCGTCAATGTCACGATAAGCACTTTCAGCCTCGACAATAAGCGGAGCCGTCTTTCGCCCCATAACCTCGCAGTGGCGTTTCGGGTAGCCAATGTTGATCAGCATTTCCGCGTACCTGACCATGTTCAGGTCGCCCGATGGTATGTCAACGAACTGCATGGCGCGGTCCGGCCAGTCAGGCGCCATCCGGCGGAGCGGGAACCCGGGACGCACCACATGATTCTTCACGTGGCACGCATAAACTCGGTCTGCCACCTTCCTGAACCTCGTCTCCCAGCTTTCACCCTCCCAGCAGTGAGACGGGTCCGCATTGACCGCAAGGCATTTGTCGCCGTCGCAAATCTCAACGAGCACATTGAAATCGTCCGCGCACACGGCGGCTGTGCCGGGATGAATCTCGTGGCACAGGTAAACACCCATGCTGCTGGCCTTTTTTCTGATCTTGGCTGTCTTTTTCACGAAACGTTCCTTGCCCTCCTCGACAAGGTCGTAATCGCCGCCTTTCCAGAAGCCCCATGGATAGCCAGTGGCAACCTCCCATCCAAACGCCACACCCCAGAACATTGGCAGCACTTTCACGCCCAATTCAGCCGCAAGATCAAACAACCGCATCATGTAATCCTCGGCCCATTTTTCGATCTTATCGACCGACTGTTTGGCCACGTCAGCCGGTATGAACGGCCGAATGGTTGGACTCCCCGTCCATGCAGTCGTGTGAACCCAGGTGATACAATGACACGAGATGCCATCGATCAACATCCCGCGTTGCTCGAATGTCTGTTTGATTTCCTTTGCGGACTTGAGCTTGTTGCCGTCCTGCAGCATGTAGTTGGACGGTTGCACGCCCACTGCGCCCGCAGCCTTTGCGTAGTCGAGGAACTGTGCCAGAGATTTTGCGCCGTGTTGGGCGCCTTCCACGCTCGGATGAAATACTGGTTGAGCCATAGCTATAGAATTGTTTGTTGTAGTTCAGACGTTCGGCATGTTCATACCCGTGATTTTCGGGGTTGGCAACGAAAAACAGTCGCCAATGCCGACTTTGATTCGTCTGCGCACCGCGCCTGTTCAATCTCTCCCGCCAGCCTACGGGTCCCAGCGAAGCGCTTTCAATCGCCCTGCAACCGGCACTGTCTCACAATGCCCGTCCGCAAACCCAATCACAATCGACTTGTGCCGTGGTGTTGCGAGCACTTCGTCAGCGCCACCGCTCGAATTCCAACCACCGGACACCTCAAAAATCATCACCGTTGTCGCGGGCGACTCGATTTGCTTGAGCGACACCCCGCTCAGTTTGCGGTTGAACCCGTAATGCGCGCGTTCTGTGCCGGCCCCTTCCGGGCACTTGAAAACTGTCTCGTTCCCCACGTAAGAAATTATCGCGTCACACCATTTGTCCGCCGATGGCAGCGTGCCGTTGTTCTCGTCCGCATAAATCATGAGGCCAAGGCAGAGCTGCTTGACATTGCTTATGCAACTGATGCTCGACGCTTTCTGCTTGGCGGCGGCCAATCCCGGCAACAGCATGCCTGCGAGCAGCGGAAGCAGCACAAGAAACACGGCCGAGACAATCGTGCCCGCAAGTGCAAACCCGCGCGCGGAGCGGTCGCCAGTCTTCGAGCTCTTGTTCAATGCAACTATGCCGAGTATCAACCCTGCCACAGCAGTCAGACCGCAAGTTACGATTCCCAAAATACCGAGCACCAGCGATGCAATCGCAAGCCCGCTCGTTTTGCCCTGTGGCACGGAGCCGGCGGGTTGCCCGGGCGCAACCGGCTGTTCAGGCGCAATCCGCGGCGGTGCATTTGGCGAATCATGCGCACGCAGAGCTTCGGCAAATTCAACGAATTCCCTTGCCGGCCGCCATTCGGGAGCGTCTTGTTTGCGTATTGGCGTGACAGCGCTCACTCTCCCCTCTGCTATCCACTGCCGGACTTCGGCCTCGGTCACTGGGCCGTATTCCTGCCCGTCCTTGCCAAGAATTGTGTACATAGGCTTTTTGAACTATGCAGAGTTGCTACAGTCTTGTCGCTGCGAATGCAAGCACAGTCTCAGTGCATTTTGGTTTTGATCAAACCGCCGGGCTGGCACACAGTTGCCCGAAATGAATTCACTGCCAAATGAACTTGAATTCATCATCCACAAAACACGTCTGTTCCATCAATGTCAGTCTGACAGGTCTGACAGGTCTGACTTCGTAATGAAACCAAACATGAAAACACACTCTTCTCTTACCCGCAGGCATTTCCTGGCCGCTGCAGCAACTGCAGCTTCACCACTGCTGCTGCCGTCGCACATCTGGGCGGCTGCTCCGGAATCACGCCCCAACAACAGAATCACCACGGGGTTCATCGGCACCGGCACTCAGGGCCGCCATCTCATGAACTGTTTCCTGCCCCACCCAGATGTCCAGGTCGTGGCCGTCTGTGACGTGGACACAAACCGCCGCGAGTACCACAAGAAAAAAGTCGAGGAGTTCTATTCCACCAAGCAGGACAAGGACTTCAAAGGATGCGCTGCTTACAACGATTTCCGCGAGCTGCTCGCACGCAAAGACATCGATACCGTGGTCATCGCCACTCCTGACCATTGGCACGCTTACCCGGTTGTCATGGCCGCAAAAGAAAAGAAAGACATCTACTGCGAAAAACCCCTTTCTCTAACGATTCACGAGGCCCGCGCAATGGCAATCGCCGTCCGCGAAAACGAGTGTGTATTCCAAACCGGCTCGATGCAGCGGTCCGACAGCGCGTTTTGGAAGGGGTGCATGCTTGTGCGCAACGGTGCAATCGGCGAAATCAAAGAGGTGTATGTGTCTGTCGGCGGCCCCAGCAAATGGTGCGATCTCCCCGAAGAACCGCTCGAACCCGGCTTGGACTGGGACATGTGGCTTGGCCCTGCTCCGCTCCGCCCTTACAACTCTGTCCTGAGTCCGCGCCGTGACCCAAAGAACATCGTTCACCAGCATTTCCCGGATTGGCGTTCCTATCGCGAGTACTCCGGCGGTGGCATGACAGATTGGGGCGCACATCACTTCGACATTGCACAATGGGGGCTTGGCATGGACGAAAGCGGCCCCATCGAGATCATTCCGCCAGACGGCAAGAACGTGAAACGGCTCACCTACAAATACGCCAACGGCACCATCATGTACCACGGCGGATTGCAGGGATACAACTTCGGCGTCGTGTTTGTCGGAACAAAAGGCAAGGTCTGCGTTGACCGCGGCCGGTTCCAAGCCGAGCCGGAATCGCTGATGCGAGAAAACTTCGATCAATTGCCAATAAAGCTCTACAAGAGCACAAACCATTGCAAAGATTTCGTCGATTGCGTGCGAAGTCGTAAACGCCCAATCTGCGACGTCGAAGTCGGCGCACGCTCGGTCACAGTCTGTCACCTTGGGAACCTTGCCTGTTGGAACAACCGCCCGCTCAAATGGAACCCACAAACAGAAAGGTTTGTCGGCGACGACGAGGCCAACACATGGCTCGACGTGCCAAAACGCGGACCATGGAAGGTCTGATCCGCCGCATCCGCCCAGCGGCATCGCTGTTGGGGGTTATTGCAACCGCGGCGATGATGGCGGGCGACACCGCCCGCCCCGGCCCATACGCCCAGTGGCGAAACGGTCCGCCCAACGATCCGTCTTTTTTCCCAATCGCAGTCTGGCTCCAATCGCCGTCAAAAGCTCAGGCCTACCTCAAAGCAGGAGTTAATACCTACGTCGGCCTCTGGCGCGGCCCAACAGAATCACAACTGGCCACGCTCAAACAGGCCGGCATGAAGGTCGTCTGCGAATTCAACGAAGTCGCCCGCCGTCACCTCGACGATCCAACAATCGTCGGTTGGATGCACGGCGATGAACCCGACAATGCGCAGCCGTTGCCGAACGGACAGGGCTACGGCCCGCCAATACCGCCCGAGCGCATAATCCAAGACTACCAGAAACTCAAAAACGAAGACCCAACCCGTCCCGTTCTCCTCAACCTCGGCCAAGGCGTCGCATGGGACGGCTGGCACGGCCGCGGCGTTCGTACCAATCACCCCGAGGATTACCCCGAGTACTGCAAAGGAGGCGACATCGTGTCGTTCGATATCTACCCGGTTGTGCACGACCGCCCCCAGGTCAGCGGCAAGCTCTGGTACGTCGCCACCGGCGTCGAGCGCCTCGTCAAATGGACCGATGGCCTCAAGCCGGTCTGGAATTGCCTCGAGTGCACCAGAATATCGCATCCCACAGCCAAACCCACGCCTCGGCAGGTCCGTGCCGAAGCCTGGATGGCAATCATCCATGGCTCACGCGGTCTGATCTGGTTCGTCCACGAATGGAAACCGAAGTTCAACGAATCAGCGCTCCTTGACGACCCTGAGATGCTCGACGCCGTCACCCGCATTAACCACGAAGTGCGCGGTCTTGCCCCGGCCATAAACTCTCCACCCATTACAGACTCAGTCAAGGTCAATTCTTCCAATTCAACCGTGCCAATCGCATGGACCACCCGCCCCCATGGCGGCCACTTGTATCTGTTCGCAGTTGCAATGCGGCCCGGCGAAACCATGGCGGATTTCGCGCTCAAAGGGCTGACGGAAACCGGTTCAGTCGATGTTCTCGGCGAGAACCGGCAAATCAACCTTCAAAACGGGCGATTCACTGACCGATTTGCCGAATGGGACGTCCACCTCTACAAGATCGCCGCCCCGCCTTCCCCACGGTGACCCGAAATCAAACCGAACTATGCCAACATGAAGAACTCAAGCAAGAGCTTCGTTCTGTGCCTGGCGATATTAACAGCCACGTCGATCGCCCAGGATCAAACCTCGCTCAACGTGCTCGACTTCGGCGCCGCAGGCGATGGAACAACCGATGACACCGCCGCTTTCCAAAAAGCCCTCGATCAAGCAGCAAAACGCGGCGGCGGACAGGTCATCGCGCCGCGCGGCAATTACTTGTTTGCCGGACATCTCAACGTGCCGCCAGCCGTCACCCTGCGCGGTGTTTGGGAGTCCGTGCCCGCCCACAACGGATTGCGCGATCGCGGCCTGCCAAAACCCACGGACGATGGCACCACTTTCCTCGTAACCGAAAACGCCGGCAACGAAGACGGCCCGCCATTCATCACGCTCAACCACAACAGCACCATCAAAGGCGTCGTCATTTATTACCCGAAACAGAAGATCGACGACGTGCCAGACCCCTACCCGTGGGCGATTGCCATGCGCGGCAAAAACCCGGCTGTCCTCTCCGTCGAACTCCTGAACCCCTACAACGGAATCGACGCCACAAGAAACGAACGCCACTTGATCCGCGACGTTCACGGCCAGCCGCTCCGCCGCGGCATCTACGTGGACCAAATCTACGACATCGGCAGAATCGAAAACGTCCATTTCAACCCATGGTGGAGCACGAAACCAAAGTTGTTCGGCTGGCAAATGACCAACGGCGTCGCCTTCGCTTTCGGGCGCACTGACTGGCAGTACGTCTTCAACACGTTCTGCTTCGGGTACTCGGTTGGCTACCACTTCATCAAAACCAGCGCAGGAGTATGCAACGGAAATTTCCTGGGCATCGGCGCCGATGATTGTTACACCGCTGTCGTCGTGGAAGAATCAGCCCCTTTCGGCCTGTTGATCACCAACGGTGAATTCGTGTCTTTCCATGGACCCGACCCAACCATGGTCGAAGTCAAGAGCACTCACAGCGGCTCTGTGCGGTTTGTCAACTGCGCCTTCTGGGGGCCTTGCAATCAAATCGCCAAAATCGCCGGCCGTGGCACCGTTGGGTTTGGCGATTGCACGTTTGTTCAGTGGGACAAACCAAAAGAAGGCCGCCATGCAATTCAAGCCAACGGCGGTTCTGTTATCGTTCGCGGTTGCGAGTTCAGGGAAGCCAAAGCCCAGATCGAGTTGGGCGAGGGCGTCCGCCGCGCCATCATAACTGACAACCTCGTGACCGGCCCCGTCCGCATCGTCAACCGCACCACTGGCGCAGTCCAGATAAGCAACAACGTCGGCCAGTAAACCGCGCCTCCGCCGGCTCGTTGACACACTCGATCGCCAAGTCGGCGGCCCGGCTCACAGCCGTTCCCCGCGCCCTGTGCTGTGCCAGTCGGCAAGCTTGGCCAACACCGTTTTCCCCGGCGCTGGCACGGAAGATTCGCGCAGCCATTACGCACCGTAATCTCTCCCAAACGTGATCCTGTTATCACTGAAACTTTCCACCGACCGCGTCTTTTGATGAAAACGGTGCGCGTTCTTCAATATGCCCTCCCGCGTGTAGAACGGCGCCGACCCCGGCAATGGAATCTCAACCTTCGCCCCCGAATGGGCCGATTGATAAATCGCCGTGATCAGTTCGATCGGACGGCGGCCTTCCAGCCCGTCTATTAGCAGCCGTTCTCCGCCCTCGATTGCGGCCAACATGTTCGACACCTGGCCATCGTGCCCCTCGAACTCCAGCGGCGGCACCGAATCATGCAGTGCCTGAATTTCCGCTGTCAGCCGGAGGTTTTCCTCAGGGAATCCGTTGTCGCGCTGACGCGATGCGCACACGCGCCACGGTATCCCAACGCGCGCGTGTTCACCCTGAAATACAATCTGTTGTTCTTCCCCGTGATGTACAAGAGACGCCGTTATCTGTCCGACCCCGCCGTCCGGATAGACAAGCAACGCAGTCGAAAAATCTTCAACTTCGGAATTGTCGTGATTGAGATTGGCCATGAACGCATCAACCTGCCGCGGCACCCCGCGCATCCAGAGAAACAAATCAATCTGGTGAACAGCATGATTAATCGTGCATCCGCCCCCTTCCTTGTCCCATGTGCCGCGCCACCATAGATCGTAATATCTGCTTCCGCGCCACCAGAACGAATCCACTTGCGCGTGCAAAATCCGCCCAACAATCCCTGAATCCAACACCCGCTTCAGTCTTTGAACCGCAGTCTTGAACCGGTTCTGCGCCACTACCGACAACAATCGCCCTGACTTGCGCGACGCTTCAATCATCGCATCGCATTCGGCCAGAGACGGTGCCATTGGCTTTTCCACCAAAACGTGTTTCCCGGCTTCGAGCAGAGCCACGCTCGTCGGCGCATGCTCGAAAGGCGGAAGACACACCGACGCCAGATCGAATTCTGCCCCGTTGATCAAATCACGCGCCGTTTTGAATACGGGAACATTCAACCCGTATTGAGCCGCTTTCGCCTGCGCCTTCTCGACCTGAATATCCGCAACCGCCACTATTTCACATCGGTCCCGGAACCTCAGATAAGCCTGGATGTGGCTGTCTGAAATCGCGCCTGTTCCAACAATTGCTGCTTTAATCATAAATGTCTTCTCCCGACTGAACGCATGGACGCTACAGGTGAATCTTCAATGACCTCGTAGCCGCGGACGTTAGTCCGCGGATGCCGCCGACTTATGTCGGCGGCAAGATATGCACCAGTTTCACCACCGTGCCGCTTCGACCAACGCGCGAATGTTATCCCCGGGCGTGCCTGGCGAAGTCCCCCCGCCAGCAGAAAGAATGAATCTCTTGCGCGCCGGATGTTGTCGCAGGCACTCTGCCGCGCTCGCAGCCACGTCCTGCTGGCTGCCCTTTGCGAGCACTTCCAAAGGCGGAACATTTCCAACAAGACAAACGGCCTCACCAACCAGTTCACGCACCTTTGACACCGGCTGCAGGTGGGTGAAATTGAAAAGGTCAATCCCCAGCCCGGCAAGATAACGATATGGAACCGTGTTGTCGGTGTCGTTATGGAACATTTT
>JARYMD010000064.1 GCA_029907285.1 Verrucomicrobiota bacterium
CACCACCGGCGCCGCCGTAAATGCTTCGGTCACCACACCCAACGGAACACGCGCGATTTCTCTTTCCTCGGGCAATTATGTCCAGGCAGCCGTTGACGGACACATCCACATCGGTTCCGTTGCCCTGCCATTCCAACTGATCGTCAAAGTGGCCGGTGACAGCGTCGAATTCCGCCGGGCCAGCGACAACGTGTTGCTCGTCGCAGTGGACAGTGCCGGCAATTTCACCCTCGGCCCGCCTCTGGCCGCAATAGCCAACTTCGATTTTGCCAAAGCCAGCCCGATCAAATGGGTCGTTCTGCTGCGCCAGCTCGGGCAGTGGTTCGATTCACTCCGTGACTCGAGCCTGTTTGATGTCGAAATACCTTTCACAGGTGGGAAGACTCTCGGCCAAGCGTTCGACTGGTCACAGCTATTCCTCGATTCAATCTACAAGTACATGGTGAGCGTCGAGCTGCAATCCCGATCAATGTTCGACACCACAGTGAACGAAGGCCCGTTGGACGCTGCCAATGGCATCCTCAAAATCCAACTGGGCGAGGAACCCGCAGTTACGCTTTCAATCAAAGACACCATCGGCAACCCCAACAAGCGCGACGGCAACGAGCTTGTTACCCTGGTCAACTCCGCCATTGCCGCAGCAGCACTGGGCGGACGGCTTGTCGCCCGCATCAACAAAGATAAACGCGTCGTCATCGCGCTCACCGAGGACGAAATCGCCAAGGGCACTACCCTGGCCCTAGTCGATGCAGATGCCGCTGTTGCCGCCCTCGGCTTCGAGCCCGGCAACGGCCTGCTGGTCGAACGGTGGAGCACCGAGAATTTCTTCAGCGCCATGGCCGACATTCTCAATGACGGCGCACTTGATGAAGACGGCGGCGCTGTCTATGACCCGAGACAGAAAGTCTATACTTATCTGCTCGACCTAACCAAAAACTACAACACAAACGACCTGTTCGGCTCGCCCACGCTCCCGTTCAATTTCGACATCAGCCTTGGCCCGATCGGCAGCGCAGCACTCGATGGCGCTCTCGAGTTCTCAGCCACAGTTGGTTTCCAACTCACGCTCGGCTTCGACCTCGGCGCTGCCGAGGTGCCGCGTGTCTTAACCTCGGGCATGGTCCCGGTCCCCGCCAATGGGAAGTTGAGCGCCGACGCCCACTTCGGAATATACCTCAACGAAACCGAACCAATGCCGACAGCATCTTTCAGCACTCTCTTCCCCATCACCCTCCCGTTGGGGTTGACATCCGGAAACAACAGCATTGAAAACCTCGCAGACGACCTTAACCAGGTTTTCGCCACCGTATCGTACTCAGGCGGAAAACTCAGCGACGTGATCGTCGCGCAAAAAGCAGGCAACGGCCTCGCAATCTCCGCCAAACCAGACAAGCTCGGCATCATCAACCGAATCATCGTCATCTCACCAAAGAACGATCCCTTTGCGACCGAAATGGGCTTCGGCATGGAAGCCGTCGATCTCAACCCCGTGAACGATCCGTTGGACGAATCCGACCACATCTTTGTCTCGATAGCCACCAGCCCGATGAAAGGGTTGTTCATCCAAGACGCCAAACTCACAGGAGCGCTCTCGATCAACACAACCCCCGCCGGCATCAATGGATCGATCAATTTCGGTTTCGTTGAAATCAGCACCTCTGGCGGCGCGTTTGGGACGCTTGCATATGACGGTGTCACACCGGCACCCATCAGCGCCACATTGTCCTTGGAAAACCAGACCACAGGCGAAAAACGCTTCTACATCAACGAGCTGCTCAACAACACTTCATCGAACAACATCTCAAATCTCGCCCCCGCGTTCGAATTCAAAGGCAGCTTCTTGGCGCGCCTGGCCAACATCTCCGTCGGCGGTCTCGGGTTCGCGTTCCCCATTGGCACCAACCCGGAAATCTCAATCTGGATACCAAATATCAAAGAGCTCAATTACAACGCCAACCCCTACGACCAGGTCACCAACAACAAGGGCATCTTCCTCGCCTACCCGAACCTCGGCAACCTCGAGAACTTCACCAACCTCAATTTCACCCAAATCGTCAAGGCCCTGAAGATGGTCGCTGATACTCTGAGCCAGCTCTCAGCTTTCTCATTCCTCGACGAGCCGCTCCCGTTCGTCAATGTCAGCGTCAACGACATGCTCGACTACGCGTCCAAATTCGCCGACCTGATCGACGCCGCAGCAAACAGCGGATCACAAAGCTCACTCCAGAAGACGCTGGCCGAGCTCGAACATCAAATCGAGCTGCTCTTCAATCTCAACCCCAACACCCTGACAGTGTCCCTGGATGAGAACGGCGTTCCCGCCGCAAGTCTTGTGACCGCCGGCGGATCAGCCACTGCCAAAAGCTCGCTCGTGGTTAATTACAACGGCGATAACAACGCCTTCACCATCACCGCCAAAAACAATGGCTCGGAACTCAACGGCTCCACAATCAGGGTCATCGGCGACTCCGCAATCACCGATGCTTCAGCCAGAGTCGTCTGGGACGCGAACGCAAAACGCCTCACCATCAAGATCAACCCCGGCAAAACCACAGCCAGCGCAATCGTCACCGCCATAAACGCCGCCAGCTCGCCCTGGAACGCAAGCCTCGCCCCACCGGACCCGTCCGGCACAAACACCGGCCAGGGCACAATCACCACCGTCGCTCTCAAGTTCTCATTCGTCTTCTCAACTGCATACTCCAATTCACTCCCATTCCAGCTCGACCTCAAAGACCTCCTTGGCAAGCTCGCAGGCGACAATCCAACCATCCGCTCCTTCCTCGACCTCGCAACCACTCTGGTTCAAATCAAAGGCGAAGGCCAAATCACCGTCAGCGCAAGCGCAGCTTTGACCCTCGACTTCGGGTTCGATGTTTCCACGCCGGGCACTGCCAAACCGTTCTTCTACGACAGCACCGGTGTCGATCTGCTCGCCAAAGTCACCGGCACAAATATCAACATCGAAGCTTCCCTCGGGTCCGTATTTGGCATCTTCATCAAGAACGGAAAGGTCACTCTCGACAAGGACGGCGACCCCGACACCGGCCCGCCAAACGACCGCGGCGCTGCCTTCCGATTGGGCCTCAACAAGAGATCAAGCGGGCGTTATTACTTCGACGAAAACTGGTTCAATCTCGACAGCATCGACCTGCAACTCGAAGGCGGCGTTAGCGCCCAGTTGCCAATCTTCGCCCCACTCGAGTCAACCCCGCTCAGTGGCAGTGCCGACAATAACGGCGATGGTTACCCCGACAATTACCTTGTCATCGAAATCCCTGACCTGGTCACGCTCTTCATCTCCGAAGCCGTTTCAACCCGCGCCACCGGCACCCAAAAAACCGTCAAGTTCACCGGCCTCAACAACGACATCCTCGTCAAGAGCGACGGCACATACACCGATTTCAAAATCGTTTTCCTCGACACTCTCAGCGGCAACAACGCTGGCGCTTCGTTCAACACTGCAACCAACACGCTCACAGTCAACATCGACGCCGGCGTCACCACCGCAGCCGTCGCACTCAACGCAATCAAAAACGCAACCGGCGCCGCAGGCCACTTCGCGCCAACTGCATTGACCGCCGACGACAACGGCAATCCCGCCACCACAACCAACAACGGCACAGGCAAACTCGAAAAGGTCGCCATCGCCACCCCCAACTTCAGTTCCATCTTCGACGGCCTCCAAATCTGTGACGTCATCGCAAACAGCCTCGACGAAATCCTCGCCGGCCTCGACAAGCTCCTCGGCTGGATCGAAGACGGCCTCAACGAGATCGTTTTCAACACCGACCTCCCGCTCGTCGGCAAGGGCCTCAAAGGCGCCGCCAATTTCATCAGCAATTTCAGGAACGGCCTCCTCCGCGAGCTCCGGGAAGAGATCGAAGCCGCAGGCGGCAACGGTCTCACCGCAATGGAGAATGCCATCAAGAAAGCCCTCTGGAACTCCCTCGGCCCCGGCGGCCTGAACTGGCTCGTCGATTACGAAACAGGTGATCCACTCGACGTCTCCGCCGGTTTCAGCCAGCTCGACGTCACGTTGGATTGCGAGACCGGCCTCAAAGTCAACATCCGCATCGCCAAGTCCGTCGCTCTCCTCGACACCACAGAGAACCCGATAGACTTCGATATCGGTGTGCCCGGCTTCGGCCTCGAGGTCGATGGAAACGTCGTCGTCTCGCTCGGGTTCGACCTCAAATTCGGCTTCGGCGTCGATCTCACAAACGGTTTCTATTTCAACACCTCCGCGCCTGCCTCCGACCCCGAACCAAGAATCTACTTCCGCGCCGAAATCCCCGGCCTGCACGCAGCCGGCCAATTGCTCTTCCTGCAACTCGACGTGATGGATAACCCCGACTCGCCCAGCTTCTTCGAAGGCGCATTCGAAGTCGATCTGGCCGATCCCAACCACGACAACAAACTGACGATGGCCGAGTTGTTCTCCAGCGGAACAAGATTCAAAGACATCATCCACGCAGTCCTCGGCGCCGAGGCCAATGTCAACCTCAACCTCATCGCAAGCTTCGGCGGCAACACCGCGTTCCCGCGCGTGCTCGCCGATTTCCACCTCGGCTGGACGTTCGACACAAACAACGGCGCCGGCGATCCTCAAATCTCGTTTACAAACATCCGCCTCGATCTCGGCACATTCATATCGGATTTCCTCGGTCCCATCCTGAAAGAAATCCAAAAGGTCACTGAACCTGTCCAGCCGATCATCGATATCGTCACCGCACGGCTGCCCGTAATCTCAGACCTCGCAGGCCAAACAATAACCCTGCTCGACCTCGCCGGAATCTTTGGCCTGCTCGAACCCTCAACCGTGGACTTTATCGAGGACGTCGTCGGTGTCGTTACGCTCATCAACAAACTCGACGGCCTCGGCGAAGGCACAATCCTGATCCCATTCGGCGCCTTCAATCTCCTCGAAGGTTCAGACGGACGCCGCACCGGCATCCAGGCCCTCGAAAACATCGCCAGCAGGACAATGGACGACATCGCCGCCGCTGCTGCCGCTGCAACAGGTTCGGGCGCCAGTTCAACCTACACCTCAGTGGTCTCCGGTTTCGCCAGCGACGTCGGCAGCCTGAAGAACTTCAGTATTCCAATCTTCGACAACCCAGCCGAGCTGTTCAACCTCTTCATCGGTGAGCCTGTCCGGCTTGTCGAATGGCGAATGCCGACATTCAAATTCAAGTTCACCTACACCCAGAAGATTCCCATTTACCCACCTCTCTACGCCCAGTTCGGCGGCACCATCGGCGCAGACATCAATATCGGATTCGGCTACGACACTTACGGCATCCAGAAATACATCAGTTCCGAGGATAAAAACTGGGTCGATATTCTCGATGGATTCTACGTACTCGACTTCGATGCCAGCAGCCACGAACAGCCCGAATTGCGCCTCTACGGCGAGTTGTTCGCCGGCGCTTCAATCAATCTCGTCATCGTCGAAGCAGGCGTCAGAGGCGGCCTCGGATTCGAACTCACTTTTGACCTCAACGACGTCAATGACGATGGCAAAGTGCGCGTCAGTGAAATCATCGCCAACGCCCAGCAAGACCCGCGCTGCATCTTCGATATCGCAGGCAGAATCTACCTGTTCTTCGAAGCATTCCTGAAGATCGATCTGTTCTTCTTCAGCATAGACAAGACATGGCGGTTCGCCGAAATCACACTCTTCTCCTTTGAAATCACCTGCCCGCAACCGGTGTTGGCCGAATTCTCCGGCACCGATCTGCTGATCAACATCGGCAGCCGCGCCCCCAATCGCCTCGAAATCGACACCACCGACAGCTCGGAAACGTTCATCATCAAACACACAGGCGGCGCCGCCGGCGACGAAACCGTCGAAGTCCAGTGGGCCAACTACAAGCAAACCTACGACCATGTCGGCCGCATCCTCGTCCCTGATGCCGGCCAGGGCGACGATTACCTCGATTTCCGCGGCGTCCTCTCCACAGTCGAAGTCCACGGCGGCCCGGGCAACGACACAATCTTTCTCGGCGACGGCAAAGACTCCAAAGCTTTCGGTGACGACGGCAATGACACAATCACAGCCAGCGCAAACCCAGATGTCACAGGCGTCGAAATCCATGGTGGAGCCGGCAATGACATCCTCGTCGCCGGCCCAACCGCCATCAAAATCTGGGGTGACGCCGGCAATGATACCATCACCGGCAGCCCGCAAGCCGATGAGCTCTACGGCGACGACGGCACAGGCACAAGCCCCGATGGCAATGACATAATCGACGCCGGCGACGGCGACGACCTCGTCTGCGGCGGTCTCGGCAATGACACAATCGAAGGCGGCCCGGGCAACGACTGGATTCGCGGCGACGGTGGCAATGACATCATTCGCGGCAGCCGCGGTGACGATATCCTCGAGGGCGGCCCCGGCGACGACAAGCTCTGCGGCAGTTCGGGCAATGACCTCTTGCTCGGCGGCGCAGGCAGCGACTGGGCAAACGGCCACGGCGGTATCGACCTTCTCATCGGCGACGACGACCCCGCCAACCCGATTACTGTGAACGGCCTTGCAATCAACCAGGCCAACCTTGCCGCCATCCGCGCAGCAATTGCCGCCATCCCCACCAACGGAATCACCGTTCGCAATATCCCAGGTCGAACCAGCACAGCCACAGGCAATGATATCTTGATCGGTGGCGGCGGCATCGACGTCCTCTTCGGCGGCCCTGGCAACGATTTCCTTTACGGCGGCGATTTCCTCAACAACGGCGAAACTGAGCCAATCGAAGAGGACGACAACGACTTTTTCGACGGCGGTCCGGGCGACGACACAATATTCGGCGACGATTCCATGGGCAAAACAGGCGACCGCGATACCGGCATCGCCATACAATCTGCCATTTTCTTCGACCTTAACAAGAATGGCATCAAAGACGCCGACGAACTCGGCTTCGGCGGAGTAACAGTCTCCTTGTTCCGAAACGACGGCCTGCCAATCGGCTCAACAAAGACCGATGTTGATGGGTCATTCAAGTTCACGGGCCTTGACCCCGACCGCTATTACATGACCTTCAGTTCCGTTCCCGGCATGAACTTCATCGCCCAATTCGGCGGCAGTGCACCAGACGCCGAATTCGCCTCCAACGACAGCGACGTTTACCCAACCGGACCGCTGAAAGGCCGCACGCCGGACTTCCAACTCACTTTCGATGAAACCGAACGAAACGTCACCGCCGGTTACGAAGGCGACCCGCTCGTGTCAATCAACGATGTCTCCGTCGCAGAAGGCAATACCGTTCAAACCACAGTCACCTTGACCGTCACCCTTTCAGGACCCCAGCGCACAACCGTCACCCTTGATTACCGCACCGAGGACGGCAACGATCCCGTGGATGAGCACCGCAACGCAACCGCAGCCTCAGGCGACTACGTCTCCACATCCGGCACCCTCACGTTCGCACCGGGAGAAACCAGCAAAACCATTAACGTTATCGTTCTTGCCGACATAACCTACGAGCCGCATCAGCAGTTCCGTGTCATCCTCTCAAATCCATCCGCAGGCATCAAATTGCCATCCACCCCGGAAACAACCACGCTTGTCACCATTATCAACGACGACCCCGTGCCCGAAATCTCCGTCGCAGATTATGTCCCGCCTTCAACACTCCTCGCAAACGGCCAGCGGGTTTATACTGTCCCCGAAAACACAGCCGCTGAATTCGTTGTTTCACTCTCGAACCCGAGCGAGTACGAGATCAGCGTGTGGTACCTCGTCGATTCCGACTACAGTTGCGCTTGCGGTGAAAACCCGGCCAAACCCTACCCGGCGGCGTAACTGTTGACTGGGCCACTGTGCGCGGCACTGCGCTCGCATTTTACGATTACACCTCTGTTTCCAACACGGCCACCATCCACGAAGGCGAGACAAGCACAACTGTCGAGGTGACAATCACACGAGACACCACGCCGGAATTGACCGAGCAATTCTACGTCCGCCTCAGCAACCCCGTCCGCGCCACTCTCGCAAAGAAGGCCTACATCGCCGCATGCCCAATCTACGACGATGACTTCTACCCGGTTGAAGGGATGGTCTTCTACGATACAAACGGCAACGGGTTCCTCGACATCGGTGAAAACGGCATCGCTGATGTTTTCGTCACAATCACGTCGGAGGAAAACGGTGTCCATAAGCAAACCATGGTCAAAACCGGTAAAGGCGCCAACGCGGGCAAATACACCGCAAACGTCCCCCTCGGCCAGGTCTCAATCTCCGTCGATGGCACCACCGTCAAATCCCCGTTCCAAGATGAGTCATGGCCGCTGCTCATTTTCCCGCTCTTCGGGTCCGGCTCCTACGCCACCACCACAAACAACGAAGTCCAGACAGAAAAGTTTGACGGTGTTTCCGGCATATCCCCATTCACACCCGTCGGTTACAAAAACAGCTTCAGTTTCACTCTCCCGGAAAAAGCCAAAGCCGTAGGCCGGGGGGGCACCGACGACACAATCTTCGGCGGCCCCGGCAACGACACAATTGACGCCGGCGCAGGCGATGACCACGTCATCGGCGGTCACTGGCAAACCGCCACCGATTCCGCCATGCCGGTCAACAAAACCGCTTACGACGCAACCGTCGTAACTGTCACCAAAAGCACCGATCTGCACGCGGTCTATGGCCTGCCAGCCGGAACTCAGCTCCACCCCATTTACGACAACGGCCCCATCTTTTCTGTCACGCCACAGTTGTTCCCGGGCTCAATCAGCGGCGAAATCTGGCTCGATAAAAACGGCAACAACGTTCAGAACCTTGGTGACACCCTCTTCACAGAAGGCGTGCTTGTTGTCCTGCCCGACGAAGCCGGCAACCCCGTCAACGCTGTCTTCTCCACCGACGGCAAATATTCGTTCACAAACCTCTTCGTGGACGCCGACCATCCAACTGCAGAAACCAAATACGTCGTTCAGTTCGAGCTTCCCGATGGCTACACGTTCGTCGAACCCAACCAGGGAGACCTTGATCCTAACAAAGACACTACCGGCACCGACAGCGACGCCGAATTCGTCAATCGCACCCGTGCAATCGCAATCAGCGCAGCTTCCCCAACAAAATCGTCAATCGACGCCGGCGTCATCCCGACCAGTGTTCTGACCCTTGGCAGCACCTACCAGTTCAGCCGTGGCACATACAGCGTCTCAGAAGTGAAACCGGGATACGTCGAAATCATCGTCACCCGCAAAGATACTTCCGTCCCCGGCGTCGTCGTCGTCAAGACCCACGACGGCACAGGACCCAACGGCGCAAAATCATCGCCCGACACCACCCGCAACTACGAAGCCACAACCGCAATCCTCGTCTTCGACGTCGGTGAACAGGTCAAAACTCTCCGCATACCAGTCTTCAATCGACACCTTGGATTCACCGAATTCAGGTATTTCACGCTCACTCTGAACGATGCCACAGGCAGACCCCACGACTCCGCCACCGTGTATATCGTCGGCGAGGCAAACCCGACCGTCACAGACGACGACAACATCCAGGGCGGCGCCGACTGGGACATCATCCTTGGCGACTCTGGCAATATCCCCGGCTACGCAGTCGTCGCTGAATACGCCGACATCGGACTCCCCGCCAAGCTCGGCCACATCCGCCTCTTCGGTGGCCCTGGCAATGACACCATCGACGCCGCCATCGGCGCGGATTACATCGACGGCCAGTTGGGCGACGATGTCCTCGCCGGCGGCGACGGAGTCGATATCGTGATCGGCAGCCTCGGCGACGACAGAATCACAGTCGGCCAGGGCGACGATGATATCCGCGGCGATCACGGAAAAGATACCGTCATTTCCGTCCGCAGTGTCCCGGGCATCGTCTTGTCCCCAACGTCCCTTGTTCATCAGCAAATCCAGCTCGGGTCATACGTTACACTTAACGAACACATTCTCCACGACGCCTTCGAAGTGGCAGAGCTCACCGGCGACAGCCAGGCCAACCGGTTCGAACTCAAGAACTGGACCGCCACAGCTTTCATCGCCGGCTCAGGCGGCACAGACACGCTCGTCGCTGAAAGCGACACCGACATGATCCTCAAAGACGCGTCCATCTACGAAAAGATTGTATTCGCCCTCCTCTATGGTTTCAGAAAAGACGCCTCGATAAACCTGGCAACAGGCGTCACTTACCACCTCAGCTCCCTCGAGAATGTCATCCTTGCCGGCGGTCCAGCCTCCAACACCATCGACGCCGCAGGTTATTCCCGGCCCGTAACGTTCGTCGCAACCCCGGGCAATGACACCTACATCGGCGGTTCAAGCAACGATACATTCAAGTTCATCGCAGATTCACCCCTCGATACCATCACCGTCACCGGAAACGGAGGCGCCGACACTCTCGATTTCACCGCCACCGCCACCGCGCTCATCGTCCACCTTGACACCATCAATTCCACTCAAAACGTCAACGGCAACCTCACCCTCATACTCAAAGATTACATCGAAAACGTCACAGGCGGCTCTGGCAATGACAAACTCTACGGCAACGCCCTCGATAATGTCCTGATAGGCGGACCCGGCGATGACCTGCTCGCAGGCGGCCCCGGCAGCGAAACTTATGTTTTCGATGCTGACATTGCATGGGGCATGGAAACCATCGTCGAGAATATGTCTGATCCGGGAACCGATGTCCTCGATTTCTCGCCCACAACCGGCCAGCAAATCAACCTCAACATGGGCATTCTCGACGTTTTCCAAGTCGTCAGCCCTAACCTCCAACTCAAGCTTGTCGGCGAAGGCATAGAGGAGGTCTTCGGAGGCGCACTCGACGACATCATCCGTGGCAACGGCAACAACATCCTCCACGGCGGACCCGGTAACGATCTCCTCGACGGCAAAAACGGTGACGATCTCCTCGACGGCGGCCCCGGCAATGACATCCTCCTCGGCGGCGAGGGCACAGACAGAATCGACGAATCCGCAAACGCCAGTTTCACCCTCACAAACAAAAAGCTCACCCGCGGAACCGAAGAAGACACACTCGACAGCATCGAAATCGCCAATCTGACAGGCGGTGCCGGAGCAAATTCTTTCACCCTCACGGGCTGGACCGGCACCGGCTCCATCAATGGCGCGGGAGGAATTGACACCATCGTCTGGGAAGCCGACGCCAATTTCATTCTCACTGACACCTCCATAAAAGTGACCATTGGCGCCACCTCAACGTCCATGACCCTGTCTTCAGTCGAGCGCGCAACTCTCGTTGGCGGCCAAAGCGCCAACACCCTGATCGCATCCGACTTCTCCGGTCGAGCCACACTCATCGGCAACGAGGGCTATGATACCCTGGTCGGCGGTTCCGGCGCAGACATCCTCCGCGGCGGCCCGGGCAATGACACACTCACCGGCAACCGCGGCAACGACATCCTCGACGGCGGCGCCGGCGATAACTCGATCTCTGAAGACCTCTCCGCCGCCACATGGAACGTCAGTTTCGTCCTCCAAAACAACCTCCTCTTCATCACTCAACACGATCCAACACCGTTCCCAACTGATGACTCAATCACCGAGGTCGATGCGCTGATCGGAATCGACACCGCCAGCATCATCGGCAGCTCCCAAAACGACAGTTTCGATGTCAGCGGATGGACCGCCGGTTCCCTTGTCATTCAAGCCGCCGGAGGCACCGACACAGTTAAACTTAACATCCCAGCCCCCATAGACCCCACTCAACACGGCAGCTCTGCAACCATCACCAATTCCGGTGTCACATTCACCAACAGCCAGAGCTTGATCTTCTTCGACTCCGTCGAACAGGCCGTCATCACCGGCACCGCCCACGATGACACCATCGATGCTTCGGCCTTCACAGGCGCCGCATGGATTTACGGCAAAGCCGGCAACGACATCATCATCCCCGGCCCCGGCGCCAACTGGCTCGAAGGCGGCGACGGCAATGACCTCTTTATCTTCCTCCAAGACGGCCGGGCAGGACTGGACATCAACGTGGTTATAGGAGGCAACTCAGACGGCTCCGACAACGGCATCGATACCTTGGATTTGTCTGCGTTCTCTCTCGGCGTGACAATCGACCTCAGCATCCTTGGCGCCACGCAAACCGCCGCTACAAATGAGTTGCACCTCTATTTCGTCCTCCCGGATATCGAAAACGTAATCGGTGGCGCGGGCGACGACATTCTCCTCGGCAATGACCTCGACAACACGTCTACCGGCGGGCCGGGCCAGAACTTCATCCACGGCGCCGGCGGCACAAACACTATCGTTGAAACCGCCGACGCCGACTTCACACTCAGCGACACCGAAATCACCATCGCAGGCGTCTCGACAACCCTTGTCAGCATCCAAAAGGCTCTCCTGACCGGCAGTTCATCCGATAACACCATCGATGCTTCAGGTTTCACCGGCCAAACAACGTTGATCGGCCTCGGCGGCAATGACACCCTCATCGGCGGCGCAGACGACGACATCCTCAGCGGCAACGCAGGAAATGATGTTTACCAATTCGACGCCGACGAATCCCTCGGCGCGGATTTCATCCTTGAATCCCCCGGCGTCGCCTTCGGATCTGACACGCTCGACTTTTCACCCACTACAACCTCCGGCGTGACCGTCGATCTCTCACTCACCACCCAACAGACTGTCCATCCAACAAATCTCAAGCTGACCCTCTCAGACCCGGATTCAATCGAACGGTTGATCGGAACAGCCAACGCAGACGTTCTGATCGGCAACACCGCCAATAACATCTTCGTCGGCGGACTCGGAGATGACCTTATAATCGGCAACGGCGGCGACGATACCGTCTGGGAAACACGCGACGCCAATTTCAAACTCACCGACGCCTCGCTCCATATCGATGCCGAATCCGACACACTGATTGACATCCACAACGCCATTTTGTTCGGCGGCAATTCAAACAATATCATCGACGCCACCGAGTTCTCAGGCGTTGCATGGCTCTTCGGTATGGACGGCAACGACACGCTCTACGGCGGCAGCGGCAATGACACTCTGGTCGGCGGCAACGGCGACGATACACTCCGCGGCAATGGCGGCAACGACTACCTCAGTGGCGGCCGCGGCAACGATTCTTACATCTTCGACCTCGGCTTCCCTCAGGGCGAGGATACCCTCCTCGAGTTGCCCGCGGAAGGTTATGCTGACACTCTCGTCGGCATCGGACCCAGCGGCCTGGTTGTGGACCTCCACAACGCAGGCGAACAGAATTTCCCCAACCTCAAACTGACACTCTTGCTCCCATCCACAGTCGAGTTCTCTTTCTAAATGTGGCCTATGACTGACACCATCCCACTTCCAACACTGCAATCGAATCAATGCGCCGCGCAAAGCGGTTAAGCCGGCCTATGAAAGCTAAGCACAAATTCCTTTTCGCGGCAGTGCAATTCCCACCGCTCTTGGCAGCAGGCATCGCGTTGCTCCTGCCCAACACTGGACTCACGCAAACCCAGCCGCTCGACTTCGGCGACGCCCCATCTCCCTACCCAACCACACTCAGAGAAAATGGCGCTTACCACATGATCGCAGGCCCCAAACTCGGGTCCTTGGTCGATTCAGAAAGAGATGGTCAACCTTCCGCTGCAGCCGGTGGCGACGACAAGAACCCAGTTGGTGCCGCCAATGACGAAGACGGCGTCGTTTTTCCCGCCCCACTTATTGCTGGCCGCACCGCAACCGTTCAGGTAACCGCTTCGCGCGCCGGCCGTTTGTACGCATGGATCGACTTCAACCGAAACGGTTCATGGGCTGATCCCGGCGAAAAAATCTTCGCAGGCACCGCCCTCGTCTCAGGACCCAATACGCTCACGTTTAACGTCCCACAAAACGCTGTCACCGGCAGAACCTACTCGCGTTGGCGATTCACTGTTCAGGGCCCTGACCTCGACTCCGTCGGCTTTGCCCCGGATGGCCAGGTCGAAGATCACCTTGTCCCAATTATCCATGACCGTGAACGGTGTGATCTTGGATGCATCGGCCGCGAGTTCTGGCCCGCATTCCCCGGCAATTACGCCCCAGACCGGGCAAACCCGCCTCAACTCAACCTCCATGTCCACGGTCTCCCCGGCACAACCGGCAAGGCAACCATCGATTCTCTTGGATTCAGCACAAACTTCACCATTCCCGCCGGCAGGCTCGCCGTTGTTCAACTCCCACGCCGGGCCGAACTCGGCGATTCCAACGACGAGATTACCAAGAAAGGCGTCTATCTGATCGCATCGGACGACGTCGGTGTCACTGCGTTCAACCACGCCCGTTACACCACCGACAGCTA
>JARYMD010000065.1 GCA_029907285.1 Verrucomicrobiota bacterium
CTCTGAAGCGCGCCCTTGCGCCGGCTTATTGCCTCAACCTTCTCCTGCAGTACCGCGAGCTCATTCTCAACGGCGGCAATGAGATTTTTTCTCGCCAGAACTGACGACGGGGTTGCTCCTTCACGCGCGGAGTGACCGCCGCTGTAAACGCCGTGGCGGCTGAGATGTTCTCCGGCGCGCGTGACGAAATCTGCCGTGCCATTGCATTCGCTCCATGCGCGCGTTGCTGTTTCAAGGTCAGGCACAAGATACGTTCGCCCGAGCAAACTCGCGACCAGCGGTTTGACCAGGTCGTCTGCATTAACCAGGTCCAACACAGGCTGAGCGCCCATCGCTCCCAACCGCTGTGCCAGCTCGGGCGATACTTGCTCTGTCGGCACACCGTTCCGCAGCCCCAGAGAAGCAATGGCAGCGCTGCCGGTCTGGTTTGCTGCGAGCTCGCCAAGGATTGTGCAGGCTCGGGCCGGTTCATCGGTTAGTATCAATTGCAGATGATACCCCAATGCGCCTTCCACGGCAGGCACGTGTTCGTTCGAAACGTGCATATGCTCAACCAGCGTTCCGAGCAGGCCGGGCGCGCTCTTCAGCAGGGCTTGTGCTGTCGCGCCGAAACCTTCGTGGCCTTCTTCCAACTGGCGCAAGACGGCCAGCTTCGAATGCTGTTCGGCCTGCAACCGCTGCAAAGATTCAAGTTCCTTTGAAACATCCTGAAGCTCTTGCTGGACCTTCTTTAGCGCTTCCTGGCGTCTTGCCAGCTCGGCTTTTTGTGATTCAGCATTTTGGCTGTGCATGCCGGATTCGAGCTCAAATTCCTTCAGGCGCTGCTCCAAACGCAGGCGCTCTTCCTCGAGCTGGATTTTCTCGGCGGAAAGCTTTTCCAATCGGACCAGATTTGCCTGTTTTTGAAAGTCGAGCGCGCTGGCTTCATTGCGCAGGCGGGTCAACTGCTGCGCTGCTGAAAACTCCCTGTCCTGGGCTGCTGAGAGTTCCTCCTGGCACTTTCTCAACGCGGTTTCAATATCGTTGACAACAGCGCTTCTTTTTTTCATTTCGTCGCGAAGCTCGGCCAGCCGCGATGTGGACTCTCTGACGCGTTCACCCAAAGTGCCGAGTTCCTGCTCGGTCTCCAAGCGGCGTTGTTCGGCTTCCGCGATCTCCGTCAGGAAGCGGGTGTCCTGAGTTGCGAGTTCGGACAGCAGTTCTTTATTGAACTTTATACGGTTCTCATGTTGCTCGCATTCGGCCTTCAATTCGAGCTCGCGCTGGCGTGCCCGGGCGATTTCGGAATCCAGGGCGGACAATTGCTGGCGCAAACCGCCCACCTGTTGTTCCATGCGCGACACTTCGAGGCCGCAGTTTTCGAGGTTTGTCCGCGCTGTTTCAAGTTTCTCCTCGCATTGGGAGGCTTCGGCCCGCAGGACATCGAACTGATGTCTGGCGAGCTGAGTTTCCAGGTGCTTCAACTCGGCCTCGTACTGTTTGAAGCGGCGCGCTTTGCCGGCCTGTCGTTGCAGCGAGATTATCTGCCGTTTTACCTCACGAATAATGTCATCGACTCGGAGCAGGTTCTGTTCAGTGTTTTCGAGTTTGCGCAGGGCCTCGCGCTTTTGAGCTTTGAATCTTGTTATTCCAGCGGCTTCCTCAAAAACCATCCGGCGTTCTTCGGGTTTGCTCGACAGAATCTGGGTCATGTTTCCCTGGGCCATTACGCTGTAGCTGGCCCGCCCAACGCCTGTCCCCATGAAAAGCTGTTGGACGTCTTTCAGCCGGCAGGGTGTTTTATTGATGAAATACTCACTTCCGCCGTCCCTGAAAACCCTGCGCGTGATCGTCAGTTCATGATACGGCAGTTCGATGCCGGCAGCCCTGAGCTGCGCTTCGTCAACCTCTTCAATTGTCAGGCTGACCTCGGCAAAACCCATCTTTGGGCGTTTCTCAGTTCCGTTGAAAATGACGTCAGCCATCTCCTCTCCGCGCAAGGCCTTGGCTGACTGCTCCCCTAGAACCCATCGAACCGCGTCCACGATGTTCGATTTGCCGCAGCCGTTTGGGCCCACAATGGCTGTGATCCCCGGCTGAAAGACCAGCGAAATCCTCTCCGAGAAGGACTTAAACCCAACTGCAGTGAGACTCTTTAGGTACACCGCAACCCAGTTAACCCGATTCTAAGCCGGATGTAAAGGACAAAACCACAACATACAGTGGCCGGAATACGGTCATGCCCCAACTAATGGAGGCACGCCCAACTTTGCCGAAGTCGCCCCCATCCATTTCATGTTCCCTATTCCAATAACGCTAATTCCCAGCCTGACGGTAGCCGCCCAAGGTGATAGTTCAAGAAACCATTTAGAAAACCCGCCAATGCCCGTTGTGTTTCGTGGGCAGGTTGCAGGCTGGAAACGCTTGCGAGTTCCAGCCGTGAAAGCTCTTCGGCCATGCTCACTGCGGCGGGCCGTAGTCCTGTTTTTGACCAATCCGGGCTCAGCCCTGATTCCGTAAGAAGTTTCAGTTCAAAGGCCAACACCACCAGAGGGTTTGGATTGTTTGAGGCGAAAACCTTGAGGGCATCGCGCAGGAGGTCATACAAGGCTGGCACCGCAGTCTCCTCTTCTGCAATGCGTTCGATCAGGCGGGCACAATACGCTGCCCTGCAAAGCGCGTGGTAGTTTTTGCGCAAACCGGCGTGGATGTCTCGGGGGGCGACTTCTCGGAGTATGTGCAACGCAGAACTGCGGCTCCTGTTGAAGGTGAAATCAGCTTCATAAAACAGGTCCAGTTTTCCGCGAAACGGCGATTTCGGCCGCCGCGCGCCCTTTGCGATTGTTGAAATCCTTCCCCATGAAGGCGTCAGCCAACGGACAATCAGGCTGGTCTCGGCAAAAGGCAGGGTGCGCAGCACGAGGCCTGTTGCGCGCTCGACACTCATGCGGGCGGTTCTGTTGGCGGCATTGTGTTTCCTGCTGGCGGCAGATCGATCCGCCGCTGGTACTCGGGGGTCACAGACCCGAGGCTGATAACGTACTTGATACCTTCGGCAACTGACATTTGCAGCGGAATCACTTCGCTTTCAGGCACAACAAGCAGAAAGCCGCTGGTTGGGTTTGGCGTCGTTGGAACGAAAACTCCGACCATTTTCCTTCCGAGTTTTGCAGAGGCTTCCGGGTGTTCGTCGCTCGTAACAAATGCCACTGAATATATCCCCCGACGGGGATACTCGAAGAGCACCACCTGCTTGAACGCCGATTTCTTCGTGCTCGAGAACGCCTCGTTGACCTGCTTTACAGTCACGTAAATCTTGTTGAGCAGAGGCACGCGGGAGAGGGCGTTGTCAACCAGCCGAATCAGCCTCCGCCCGATGTAAAACCTTGCTCCGCGTCCCACCATGGTCACCAGCAAAACAGCGAACAACAATGCCGCCAGACTCCAGTACCAATACATCTCGCCCTGGCCGTCGCGTTCATGCGTCAGATGACGGGGTATGAAGAACAGCAACAGGTCGGTCACATTCGAAACGGTGCCGAAAAGCCAGCGGACTATCGCCAGCGAAATCACCGCCGGAAGCACAACGGCAAGGCCGGTTAGGAAATTGGCCCGCCAGCGGGATGCTATGGATCGCATATGCGTTTTATGGACTGCCGCGCGCATGGCAACCCTCCAATCCCCCTTAGATCGAAACGGTTGCGCAGCCTTTTCAAAAGTTTGTTTTCTGCCTGTTTCATGACTCGCCGCTGAGGGGCGCTTGAATCGTCAAACCCTCGCAAATGCAGCAGACCGTGCGCCAAATACCGCACAACTTCGGATTGCCAGCCGGTGTGAAATCGCCGGGCCTGTCGTTTCGCTTCGTCCAGTGAAATGACAATGTCGCCTCGCAACGGACAACAGGGGTTAGCGGCGCTTGCCCCTGCCGAATGATCAAAGGCGATGACGTCGGTGGTGCCTGCATGCCCGAGCCAGCGCCGATTCAGTCGTTCCATTTCAGCATCGTCCACCAACACCACGCACAACTCGTGAGACGTTTGAGCTCGGGCATTGATCGCAATGGGCTCTTCGCTTAGCGCAGTGAGAATGATTCGGCGCAACAATGCCGAGTTCACGCGGTGGCGCGGGTGTTTGTTGCGCAGAGCCAGCTCAGGTTTGGCGGTTTCCCCGGTGAGCTTCATACGCGGCGAGAATCTGCTGAACCAGCGGGTGCCTGACCACATCCTTTTTGCTCAGCTCGACAATGGCGATTCCTTCGATTCCTGCCAGTGCCTCGCGGGCTTCGATCAGGCCGGATGCTTTTTTTGACGGGAGATCGATTTGCGTGAGGTCGCCAGTGACCACGGCTTTGGAATTGTGGCCGAGCCTGGTGAGGAACATGAACATCTGTTCGGTTGTCGAATTCTGCGCTTCATCGAAGATGATGAACGAGTGATTGAGGGTTCTTCCGCGCATGTAAGCCAGCGGGGCTATCTCGATTGTGCCGCGTTCCATGAGGCGATGCACTTCCTCGGTGGGGAGCATGTCATAGAGCGCGTCGTATAGTGGGCGCAGGTAGGGCGCGAGCTTCTCTTTCAGGTCGCCCGGCAGGAACCCGAGCGCTTCACCGGCTTCGACGGCAGGGCGGGTGAGCACCAGGCGGCTGACCTTGTTTTCCCTGAGCGCGGCTGTTGCCATGGCCATGGCGAGATAAGTTTTGCCTGTTCCGGCCGGGCCAATCCCAATCGTGAGGTCATGTTGTCGGATTGCCTCGATGTACCGGCGTTGACCGGTGGTTTTTGGGGTGACGCTGGCTTTGCGGGTGGATGTTTGGATGCGTTCTGCGTGGAGGCTTTGGAGTGCGGCGACGCCCTCGTTTTTAACGACTGCCAGTGCAAGGGCGAAATCCTGGTTGCGGACGGCCCCCCCTGATTTCAGCGTGCCTTCCAGCAGTTGAAACAGATGCCGCGCCCTGCCGATGGCCTCTCCGTCTCCTTCGAGTTTTATCCATGAATCGCGGGCGGTTGCGCGCACATCAAGCGCTTCCGCGAGCGCAGCAAGGTTTCGGGGGTCGTTGTTGTACAGTTGTTGTGTTAGACGTGCGCTTTCGAAATGAAGAGTTTCTGTGGGCATTTCGGGGGAGCTACAAAGACTGTGTGGGCTGAGCGTGGGATTGTTCTGCGAGGGCGGCGCGCAACTGTGCTGCCAAGTCGGTCAACGCTTGCGGCACCACGGTTGTGTTTGCCAGAACGGGCATGAAATTAGTGTCGCCGTTCCATCTTGGCACCACGTGGATATGCAGGTGTTCGGTTACTCCGGCGCCTGCCACGCGCCCAAGGTTGATTCCCAAGTTGAACCCATCGGGTTTCATCACTTTCTTCAAAGCGTTCACGCAACGCCGCGTCAACAGCATCAAGTCCGTCAATTCCGCGTCGCTCAGTTCATCCAGATTCGAGGTTTGTCGATACGGAACAACCATCAAATGTCCGCCTGTATATGGATACGAGTTCAGCAATGCATAACAGCTCCGCTCACGAACCAGCACAAGGTTCCCAACATCGTCATTCGACTGCGCGATGCGCGCAAACAATGACTGGTCTGTGGTCGGCGACTTCGGCGCCAGGATGTACTGGATTCGCCACGGCGCATGGAGGTGTTCCATGATTCAACGCTAATCACTGCGGAGAGTTTTGTAAAGCCATAGTCTAATCGCCATATCCGAGTTTTGCAAACACAGCATGCTGCGATCATAACCCGCATATTCTGTAGCCTGCATCCGATTCGCAGAATGCTCAGGGTTGAAATGTGAGCAATAATACATGCCGCAATCGGTTTACGGCTGGACCAGCCACAAATTCGCTTGTCCAACGGGCTCGGCTTCCCGGCGTTTGGCGCTGGTTCAACAATCACATCAATTCGTCTCTGATTTGCATGATGGTCGGCCCGTGTTGGTTGGATCAAGTCAGTAACGTCCAAATGGTTGTGAAAATGCGTTGTCAGGCTTTGGGGAAATAGATTATGCGTTGGGCTCGGTGAGATCTTGATGAAAGGCGAAGTCAAAATCAGAGTGTCTGTTCCTGCGACCGGTTATCGTCGGGGGATGTTTTTCAACCGCTTCGCCATTCAGTGGATTGACGGACGACATGCGCTGGCTGACTTTGCACTCGTGGATGCTGTTGGCAACTTGCGTGACAGCTACGCTTGCCTGCTCAGTCGGCAAACACTTAAGGAAAGCCGCGAGCGGTTGGGCAAATAGCTTGCCCGGATTGGAGCGCCAGGGAATCCGGTGCCAGTCTGGGTGCCGCCTACACAGGGGCAAACCGACATGGACAATTTCATTTTGATGGGTTACGGAGAAGAAGCCGAGATTTTGCTGGCTGCTTTCGCGGTGGGGTCGGCTATTCAACAAACGAAGGAGAAAGACGAAGAAATTACTATGGAGCCGGTAGCGTGCCTGCGGTGCGATTTAGAAACCCAGAAGCAATTCCTGGCAAATCTCCTCGCAGAAGAAGCTGAGACATGAAAACAACTACAGTTGTGCAAATGTCAGGGCGGGTGCTGCTGCCAACGGTGCTGGCTATAGGCTTGGCCGATGGCACCACAGCCGGGCAAGCTGTGCTGACGTCTCATGTCGAGCACTGGTCCGCCCCGGAAAAGTTCCGGGCGCCACATTTCACTCAGATGGAAGACACTCGGACTCGAGCCTACAGCGAGCAAGCTTCTCAATGGACGAAGGCCATGGCAAAACGATTTCGCGAACTGGTGCGGAAAGATGCTTTTGGGGATTTGACCAACGCTGAGTCTTTGGAACTGGAGCAGCTCGCGCGCGACCGGCGCAATTTGCTGCACCCCCGCACGATTGAGGAAGTGCTTTGGGAAGCCAAGCAACGCGAGGTGACGGCCAAGTTGCTTGAAGCGCTCAGGGAGTATGTGGAGTTCCACCAAGCCACGCATTAGGCGCGGTCAGCCACCCGTTAAGCGGCTCACGCGCCGAAACTATCGCAATGTTGCCCTCGACGCGCTGCGCCGGGATTTCGAAGACCGCTGCGCGTACTCGTGTCAGCACTTGAAGAGGGCAGGCGGCCTCAAGACCATGGAGATTGTCCACTTTGACCCACGTCTGAAGCGAAAGCTGATCCAGCACTATGAGAATCTGTTTCTGGCCACGCGGCATTGCAATGCCGCGAAGGGTGACACGTGGCCAACACGAGCAGAGCAAAGGCTTGGGTTACGCTTCTTGAATCCATGTATGGAACTGGATTACGGAGAACACATCTTCGAGGATTCACACACGCATTGGTTGGTCGGCGTCACCCCCGCAGGGCGGTTTCATATTCGGATGCTCGACCTGAATGCCGACCACCTCGTAGCCGAGCGGCGGGAACGGGCAGAAATCCGCCAGTTGCTGGCCAATGCGCCGTTCACCCTCCGACCGGGACGCTCGTCGGAAAGCTTGACTGATCTGCTATCGGTCTTGCGAAAACAGGTCGAAGAAATGATTCCGGAGTTCCCGCCTTTGCCGCGGGTTTCTCAAACCCGCCATATCTCGTAGCCCTGTGAAGCCATCCTCTTGGAAGGCTATTGGGCATGCGAAATATGTCGGCTGGCGCCATGGCACCTACTTTTCGGTGTTCAGGCTGCCCGAGTTTCTCCGATGCGTTGTTGCTGCTGCACCCGGAACCGCCATGGGCGGGACGGGTTCTTTGGTCGGGGGCATAGATTTGCCGACCAGTTTATAGAACTCCGGTCCCTCCAATGTCTCCTTCGAAAGCAACTCAGCCGCGATTTTCTCGAGTTGATCGCGGTGTTCGGTCAGGATTTCTTTCGCTCTGGCGTATGCATGGGCAAGGAGCGATCTGACTTCCTCGTCGATTTCACGCGCCGTTTGTTCCGAGCAGTCGCGCTGGAGCGTCGATTCGGCCGTGGGCAGGAACATCGCCTGCCGCTGAGCACAGTGCGTCAGGCCGATTCGCTCGCTCATGCCGAACATCGTCACCATCTGCCGCGCGAGAGCGGTCGCGCGTTCGAGGTCGTTTTGCGCTCCCGTGCTTACCTCGCCGAACACGAGTTCCTCGGCTGCCCGGCCGCCCAGCAGACCACAGATGCGATCGACAAGCTCGCTTCTGGTGAGAAGGAACTGGTCTTCGTTGGGCAGTTGCATTGTGTAACCCAGCGCAGCCCGCCCGCGTGGCACCACGCTGATTTTGTGGACCGGATCGGCATGTTCGCTGTGCGCGGCCACAAGCGCGTGGCCAATCTCGTGATATGCCACGCGGCGCTTTTCTTCGGGGTTTAACCGCCTGCTGCGCCGCTCGGGGCCGGCCACGACTTTTTCGATCGCTTCTTCGAGGTCGCGCTGGGTAATTTCTTTGGCCCTGCGCCGTGCCGCGAGCAGCGCTGCTTCATTCAGCACATTTGCGAGGTCGGCACCGGAGAAACCGGCGGTTGCAGCCGCGATCCGGCGCAGGTCAGCGTCTGGGGCGAGTTTCTTGCTTCGCGCGTGGACTTTCAGAATGGCTTCGCGGCCGTCGATGTCCGGGGCATCGACCACGATCTGCCTGTCGAACCTGCCCGGGCGGAGCAGGGCGCGGTCAAGCACCTCGGGCCGGTTCGTCGCTGCAAGAATGATCACGCCCGTGTTGGCCTCGAACCCGTCCATTTCGACGAGGAGCGCATTCAACGTTTGCTCGCGTTCGTCGTTTACGGCGCCCACATGAACACCGCGCTGCCGTCCAATGGCGTCCAGCTCGTCTATGAAAATGATGCAGGGCGCGTGTTCCTTGGCTTGGCGGAACAGGTCGCGAACCCTTGCTGCGCCTACGCCGACGAACATTTCCACGAAATCCGCGCCGCTCATCGAGAAGAACGGGACTCCGGCTTCCCCTGCCACGGCGCGTGCCAGCAATGTTTTTCCTGTGCCGGGCGGTCCAACCAACAAAGCGCCTTTTGGTATGCGTGCTCCGAGTTCCTGGTATTCCTTTGGGTTCTTTAGGAATTGCACGACCTCGCGCAATTCCTGTTTGGCCTCTTCACAGCCTGCCACGTCGTCAAAGGTAACGCCCGTGTTCTTGTCAATGATCAGTTTCGCCCTGCTTTTTCCCACGCCGAGTATTCCCTCGCTGGCGGCTCCGACACGCTTTGCAATCAAGGACCACAAACCGATCATGAACGCGATGGGCAACACCCATGCCAGCAGGAATTGGGAAAGCGGGTTCGGCCTGGTTCCGGTGTACTCGACGCCCGCGGCCTGGAGTTCCTTCACAAGATCAGGGTCCTCGACTCTGACTGTCCGAAACAGGAAAGGTTTTGTTTCTGCGATTGCTTTCTCCATTCCATGGGCGAGTTCAATCCTGTTCGTTGGCAACGGCCTGATTTCCGGAACCGCAACGGCGTTTGTTTGGCGCGCTGCCAGAGGAACGACACGGCCAACGATCTCGTCCTGTTTGATCGCTGCTTCGACGACTTCGCGTCGTTCGAGGTGAGCTTTGAACTGGCTATATGGAATTGTGCGAATTGCCAGTTGTTGGTAGATGCCTTGCCATCCCCAGAGCACAAGGAGTGTGGCAACGATGTACCATATCAGCCAGCGGCTTTCAGGCCCGAATTTGCCGGGCAACTTTATCGCCGGGGGTGGCTTCTTCATATAACGCTCTGGCTCGGCCAAGCCCGGCATTGCCTGGTTTGCCGGGCATGATACGAACAGTTGTTGTCTGGGATAGTTACAGTTCCCATCTCTTAGTGCAAACCTAACGATTCCACGCCCGGCGCGCAAGGGACCGCTACAGTCGGGATGGTGGAACCGACAAGAATTGCAACGAAGGATTCGACGAAGACAGCTCGATTGGCGAGCATGGCTGGGGGCGCGCCGCGGACCAGAATTAGCATGGAAATCCGGGGCATCCGGCGTGCATTCACTTTGCTCCAAAGCGCAATGTGGGGCAGCGCCCGCCCTATCTCAGGCAAGGTTTCATGAACGCAGGGCGCGCGCTCTGTCGCGCACCGTGATGAGGCTGGGAGGCTGTTACCTCGCGACCCCGGCGGGGCTGAAGATAAAGTATAGCAACAGCGTGATGGCCACAACCACAAGGCCGGCAATCTTGGCGCCCCGGGAGCTTTCAAGCCCGATTGTGATTTTCTGCTGGAACTCTATTGGTTTGGGCAACGGGTTTAACCTGGTGATGACAGCCATCACAAGAAGGCAAAGTGCAAAACAAACAGCCATCCGGTTCAGGAATTGCACTTTGGGTATGAACGCCATCATAAGCCCGTAAGCGATCATGTTTGTAACAAGGCCGACAACACCGCACACGGGCGGCCCGCGCCGCACCACAAGACCGAAGACAAACACGGCCAAAATACCAGGAGAAATAAAGCCCTGTCCGGCCTGGATTATGGTGAAGATGCTGTTGCTGATCTTGGGATTTCCGAGTTGCGGGGCCAGAATCACCGCCGCCACGGCAAACACGATCACCGAGATGCGTCCAACCCGCACGACTGTTTGCTGGTCTGCTTGTGGTGCAAGGTGTTTTTTGAAAACGTCCATGGCGAAGATCGTCGAAGCCGCATTCAGCATTGCTGCAAGGGAGCTGACCACGGCGCCGAGCAACGCGGCTGTGACAAACCCAACCACTCCAACACCCTGAGGGAGCACATGGCCCAGCAACTGTCCCAGCGCAGTGTCGTACTTGAATGCTATCAGCTTTTCAACGGCGGGCGTGGCGTTGGCAGCCTTTGCGGCCTGTTCGGTTTTCTCATTGTAGGCGTCGATTTCACCTGCGAGTTCTTGGTTGACGTTTCTCCACGACTTGTCATCGGTCTTGAACAGCGTGAATGGGGCGGGCACGAGACTGTCAAACGCGTCTTGTGTCAGCGGCAACACCCAAGGATTGCGCGTTTTCACGGCCGCCAATGCAGTCGAGTTTGAATAAACCGCCAGCATGTACCGGCCCGGCTGCCACGATTCTATCTGGGCTGCGCTTGGTGATTGCACGGCCACGACGGCCTTGGTTTCCGGGTTGGCCTTCACGTAGCGAGCAAGACTGCGGGCCGTATCGCTGACGGCTTCGAGCCGCATGTTGTTCGAATAAAGGTTGAACGCGATAATGCCCGGGATGACGATCACAAACGGAACCAAAAGCTTCAGGAACGCCGCGAACACGATGCCGCGCTGTCCTTGTGCCAGAGACGCCGATCCCAAAGTCCGCTGAGTGATGTACTGGTTCAACCCCCAGTAATAGAAATTCGGTATCCACAGCCCGAGCAAGAGAGCTGTCCACGGCAAGACAGGGTCCGTTCCGGGCAGGAACATGTTCATTCGCGTTCTGTTCAGGCTCCAGAATCGTTCGATGGCAGTTGCATCCGGCGCCAGCGTTTTGACTGCAACAGCGCCCGTGTCAGGGTTCAGGATCATCGCCGCTTCGGTTGCTGCGCCGAGTTTCTTGAACGCAAAGATCATGATCACAGCGCCGCCGAGGATGAGCGCGCTTCCCTGGATGAGGTCGGCCCATGCGCATGCTTTCAAGCCGCCGGCCGTTACGTAGATCATGGCGATCAGCCCTATCACTGCCGCGCCCGCTGCAAGACTTAGCTGGTGATTCGCCTTGCCTGCGAGCGTGCTGATTGTCAGCGCGCCCGAATAGGTGACCGATCCCAGCAGCAGCAGGTAAATCAGGATCGTTGCCACCGCCATGATAGTTCTTGCGGCTGCGTTGTAACGGTACTCGAGGAATTCGGGCATTGTGTAGATGCCGGCTCTGAGGAAATACGGGAGAAAAGCAAACGCAACCACCACAAGGGTGATTGCAGCCATCCACTCGTAGCTTGCTATTGCGAGCCCGACATGCTGTGCCGCGTTGCCGCTCATCCCAACGAACTGTTCTGTCGATATGTTTGCCGCAATCAGCGAGAAGCCTATCAACCACCAGCGCAATCCACGCCCGGCAAGAAAGTAATCTTCACTCCCTTTTTCGTTTTTGCTCTTGATCAGGCCGACGCTCATGACGGCGATCACAAAGGCAACAAACACAAGGAGATCCACTGGAAGTATTTTGAATGTGTCCGTGTTCATAGATTTTCAGTTCCCGTTATGCCTTGGATGCAAAAAGAAAATCGGACCGGGGCTGCGCGTCAGGTTCTCGTGGCGAACTTGAACACCGTTGTGCTGCGGTAAGTCTGGCCGGGGCGCAACAGCACCGGCGGGAAATGCGGCTTGTTGATTGAATCAGGGAAATGCTGTGTTTCGAGACAAAGGCCGGCATGGCGGGGATACCGGACGCCGCCTGTTCCGACGAGCGAGCCGTCCATGTGATTGGCGGTGTAGAGCTGAACGCCAGGTTCGGTTGTCAGGACCTCCATGACGCGGCCGGTGGCGGGTTCATACACATTTGCTGCGAGGGCAAGCGACTGGCCGCCGCTGCGGAGGACGAAGTTGTGGTCGTAACCGTACCCGCCGGGTTTCAAACCTGTTTCATTGATTCGGGCACCTATTTTCATTGGCGAGGTGAAATCGAGTGCGGTTCCGCGGACGGTGCGAATCTCGCCGGTGGGGATCAATCCTTCGTCAGTTGGCGTGTAGAAATCGGCGGCGATCATCAGTTCATGTCCGAGCACGTCGCCTTCGCCTGCGAGGTTGAAGTAACTGTGATTTGTGAGGTTGACGGGCGTTGGCTTGTCGGTTGTGGCGGTGTAATCGATTCGCAGTTCGTTTTCAGCGGTGAGGGTGTAACGCACAATCACTCGCAGGTTGCCCGGATACCCCTCTTCGCCATCGGGGCTTGTGTATTCGAACTCGACGGCGGCTTCATTCGCCGTGCATGGGAGCGGTCTTGAGTTCCAGAGTTTCTTGTCGAAGCCCTGGAGTCCGCCGTGGAGGTGGTTTGGGCCATTGTTTTTGGCGAGGCTGTATTCGCGGCCGTCGATTGTGAAGCGTGCGCCTCCGATTCTGTTGGCGACACGGCCTGCAATGGCGCCGAAGAACGGGTGCCCTTTCAAGTAGCGGTCGAGGTTGTCGAAACCGAGCACAACGTTTCCCGGTTTGCCGGTCTTATCCGGCACAAGCAGTTCGGTAATGATCAGCCCGTACTCTGTCACCTTGACGGTCATCCCGTTTTGGTTGCGAAGCGTGTAGAGTCGGACGGGTGAACCGTCGGGCATACGGCCGAAATTGGACACATCCAAGGTCATACCTGATTGTTTGGGTGTTGAAGTTCTGTTGGCCGGACCTGATTGCGTTTGTGCATTGACTGGGTTGCACACCACGCCGGCTGCCAGAAGAACGGTTTGTAGAAGTTTCCGGTTCATTCGACGTTGTTTGGTCGCGAACGGGCGGAGCATGGCACGTTGCGCGAGGGAAATCAACGCTTTGCGCCAAACTTGCAACGAACCCCTTATCTGGCGGTCATCATTCGGTTGCAGCTCTGGCGCGCGGCGTTGAATATTCTCGGAAGTCACCGGTTCATTGAGTAAAGAGCAGATTTCGCATGGACGAACAGCGCGCAATCGAGTTGTGTGTGAAACACCGGGACCCGGTGGGTTTCGAGTTCCTTGTGCAGAAGTATCGGCGGGAGGCTTACCGGCATGCCTTTGCGCTTCTGGGGAACGCCGAAGACGCCCTTGATGCCTGTCAGGACGCTTTTGCGAAAGCGTTTGCTGCCATTCCGAGGCTGAGCGGCCTGCCGCAGTTTTACCCGTGGTTTTACTGCATTTTGCGCAATCGCTGTTTCAACCTGATTGCCCGGCGACAGACATCCGATCGTTACCGCGCCATGGAGCAGCAGAACTCAGCCCGGGAAACCGACACGGCGACACCAGCGCAGATTATGGAACAGAGTGAAGACAGACAGCGGGTGTGGGACGCAATGGCATCGCTCACGCCCGAGCACCGCGAAATCCTCGCCATGAAATACGTTTGCGGACACAGTTACGATGAAATCTCTCGCACGCTCCGCATCCCGCGCGGGACGGTGATGAGCAGGCTTTACCATGCAAGGATGGCGTTCCGCGAGGCTTTTCTGAAACTCGACGAAGCGCCGAATGCCAAACCAGAGGAGAAGAGCTTATGAACAATTGTGAATCCTACAAAGGGCTGATTGTGGGGTTGCTGGACGGCGAACTGACCCCCGAGGAAACAGTCCGCATCAACGAACACCTCGCGCGATGCGCGGTGTGCAGGAGTGAATACGAGCAATTGCGTGAAACGACCGGCAAGCTCGCTGCGATTTCTTTCAAAGAGCCCGAAGACGCCGTGCTCGATCAGGTCTGGAAAAGCCCTTACAGCAGGTTTGCCAGAAAC
>JARYMD010000066.1 GCA_029907285.1 Verrucomicrobiota bacterium
ACGTTGAACGTTGAGCGTTGCAAGTTGACATTTCGAGCAGATTGAGTTCCATTATGTGCAAGCGAATAAGGACGAAAAAGACAAAACAGAGAGGAACAGCGTATGGAAACCCATTTTCAAGCAATGGAAAGCGCGAAAGCAGACGTGACTCGCGAAAAGCTCAAAGATGACATTCGTGGTTTGACCGAAGACGCAGAGGCGCTTCTGAAAGCCACTGCCGGTGATGTCAGCGAAAAGGTCAAAGAAACAAGGTCGCGCCTTGCCTCGGCCATCGAGCGTGTCAAAGCAAGCACCGAAGACATGGAAAAACGGGCTGCGGAAGCTGCCAAGGTCGCCGACAAAGTGGTCCGAGAGCACCCGTACGAGTCAATTGGGATAGCTTTTGGCCTTGGCCTGCTAATCGGCGTGCTGGTCGCCCGCAGATAACATGCCGAACACGGAAGCCGGAAATGGCGGCATTCTCGACGCGCTTCGCCGCGTGGCGGGTTCTTTGCTGCACATGGCAAGGAATCGCGTCGAGCTGTTCGCAGTCGAATTGAGGATAGAACAGACGCGTCTTTTGGCGCTGCTGGTTGCGCTGGGGATAGGTTTGCTGCTGGCCCTGGTCGGCCTTGTGGTGCTGTCGGTACTGATTGCACTGTTGGTCTGGGAGACCGCAAAGTTTATCGGGCTGATAATACTTACCGCTTTCCTGTTTGTGGTCGCGTTCGTGATTTTCTGGTTGATCTGGCGCTGGCTGCAAACCGCCCCGAAACCTTTTCCTGAAACAATAGCCCAACTTCAAAAAGACTGCGCATGTTTCAAGAAGGAAGATTAACACAACTGGAAGCGGCGCGCAGAAACCTCGCGTTGGAAGCCGACCTGCGGCGAAGCGCTTTGAAGCTCGAAGCCGCCGAACTCCACAGCAAATTCAGGAACGCGCAGCCGGGCCGATTCGCAATTCCATTGCTGAAACCTGCATTGGTGCTCTCGGGAATCCTGATTGGCGCGCTGGCCGGCCGCAAACATGGAAAGCTCACGCCATGGGTGCCGGCTGCACTTGGCATCTTGCGCTTTCTGCGCCGCCGCGTTTGATTTTCGGCCAAATGCAAATGAAACAGAGGCGCCGCTCTTATCGGAGCGCGATTGCTGGCGTGGGCAGGAAGCTACAGGCACAGCGCTCCTGACGGAGCTGAAAGGTACGTGTGCATCGGCTGCTGGCACGCCAGATATCTGCCCCAAGTCCATTTTTCTGCCTCAACATTTTCCTGCCACTCCAGGCCACTGATTGTGTGAAAGGTTGCTGAGGTCCTTGTCGGACGGTTGGCGTTGTTTGACAAACGCGCTCACTTCGTTTGTTGCGCCAGAATCCGGGCCATCTCGGCAAACTGTGACAAGCTCACCTCTTCGGGGCGCACTTTGGGGTCAAGCCCGACCGCGGCAAAAGCCTGTTGCAATTGTGCCGCGTTCCATTTCGCCTTTAGGACTTTGAACATCATCTTCCGCCTTTGCTCGAAGGCCATTCGAATCAAGGACCCGAAACAATCAGCCGCTGCGGAATGGACCAGTTCTGATTCTCGGCGATCCAATTGGATGCATGCGGAGTCAACTTTTGGTTCAGGGTAGAAGCAGGTTGATGGGATGCGAAACCAACCCTTGGGTTCATAAGAGGCCTGCACAAGCAGCGTGAGAGTTCCGTACTCTGCAGAGCCGGGCTGCGCCATCAGGCGTCGGGCCACCTCAAGTTGAACTGTAACCACCATCCTTGACGGTCCCAGAGTCTGCTGTGCCAACTCAACCAGTATCGGCGAGGCGACCGAATACGGCAGGTTTGCTACGAGCTTAAAGCCCCGCCAATCGCAGCCACAGTCGCGCAAATAATCAAGTGCATCGGCTTCGATCAACTCGAGTTTGGCCCGGTCGCCAAACCGTTCCCGAAGGCACTCGACCAGCCGGTGGTCTTTTTCAATTGCGATGACCTTGCCGGCCATGGCGAGCATGAGTTCCGTTAGTGGCCCGAGGCCCGGGCCAATCTCGAGGACCTGATCGCCCGCGGTCAACCCTGCAAGCGCAATGATTCTTCTGAGTTGATTGCCATCGAACAGGAATGTCTGACCAAGGGAGCGGGTGAGTTTGATCCCGCGCTCGGCCAGCACGCGCCGCATTTCGGTGAGTGTCATCGTGCGCATTTGAGCAAGGCTTGCTCGATGGCGTGCACCGCACGCTGAATATCCGCGGCGCCTATTGTCAACGGCGGTGCAATGCTCAGGACGTTTGAAAACTCGCCCTCTGCAAGTATAATATACCCGCACCGCAGCATTTCTTTCATGACTGAAACCGCTTCTGACGTTGCAGGCGAGCAATCGCGCTGCAGGAGTTCCAAGCCGGCCATCAATCCGATTCCCCGAGGGTTCAAAATCAAACGCGAGGTCGCCCTGATCAAGCGAAGTTGTTCGAGCAGGAGCTTCCCCAGTCTTGCGCTCCGTTCGATCAACCCGCGCGCTTTCAATTCTCCGATCTGCGCAAGGGCCATCGCACAGCCGATCGGATTGCCAAGGAAAGTGCTCGTGTGGATGGCCTCGCCGGTGGCTTCTGGCCATGCAGCGTCCATTAGATCGGCTTTCCCCACACACGCTGAAAGCGGAAAGCCGCCCGTCAGCGCTTTCCCCAAACAGACCAAATCCGGAACAACATTTTCGTGTTCACATGCAAACCATGCGCCTGTCCGACCGAATCCTGTGTAAATCTCGTCCAGTATCAACAAAACGTCATTCGCGTCGCACCACGACCGCAGGGCGGACAAAAAGCCGCGCACCGGAATCCTGATGCCGGCACGGCCCTGGACCGGTTCCACGAGCACCGCGCCGATCGCGCGTTTTCCGGCGATGCGTTCCATTGCGGTCATCGTCTTTTCCAATTTGACTTGATCCTCATGCAACGCGGCCGAGGCGCCGACGGCCCAAATGGGCCCGGCCAAAGGGAACGGCGCAAAACACGCAAACCCGCCAAGCTGCTTGATGAACGGCGCGCGGAAAAAGTCGCGGTGCGTGACGGTCAGTGCCCCGTATCCAAGGCCGTGATAAGCGCCTTCGAATACAATCACGCCGGGCCGGCCGGTTGCGAGCATGGCTGTTTTGAGCGCGGCTTCCACGGCTTCAAAACCCGAGTTTCCGAAAACCGTTTTGCCATCCTGTCCGCACCGCCAGCGCTCGAATGTGATTTGACTCAATGTGCGTGCAAGCTCGGCTTTCAGCGGGTGAGGATGGACATCGCCCATGGCATGAGGCAGTCGGCTGATTTGCTGTTTCGCAGCTTTGACGACCCGCGCGTTGGCATGGCCGGTGTTTGCCACGCCAAACCCGGCGGTCAAATCCACGTACCGACGCCCGTCTGCATCCCAGACGCGCACGCCCTTGGCGCGGCTCCAGACGATCGGCCACGAGCCATCGCGCGAAACAAACGTGACATTCCGCGACTCGAATTGGCGGAGCAGTCTCAAGACTCTTTGACTTTCGGTCATCTCGGCAATCGTGTTGCAATCAGCGGCATTGTCACCGACCAAATCCAGCACCGCCAGCAAAGACTTGTTTGGCGATTTGACAAAGGCAATGCCCTGGGATACATCTCCGCCCATGAAAAAGGTAATGGCATTAATTGGGATCGCGTGCATCGGATTGCTTGCGTTGGCCGCACAGGCAGAAACCGCAGCCAAGAAGCACAACGCCTCTTGTTGCACTCAAAACGCTGCTTGCTGCGAAAATGGCAAGTCAAAGGTCGCGAAGTCAGCCAGGGCCGGCAAAGAGACAAAGGCGGATTTGAAAGCCGCGAAGCGAGCCGCCAAAAAGCAGGCAAAGCAATCAGCCAAGAAGATCTGACCGCTGAGATTCTTGCAGTAGAACGGTCCGGGGCAGAGCAGGGCAGGGGATCTCACCCCGCGCACGCTGTGCCATTTCTCTCGGGCGTGCCTGCAGAGGCGCGCAGCCTCGTTCACACCAACAATCTTGTTTGAGGAGTGTTCAATTGCGAATCGGTTGTTCGCACCGGTGAGGTTTTGCGCGCCATTGGCCGGTTACACGCACAGCGCTTTCCGGCGTTTGCTGGCCGAGTTTGGGGGATGTGGCGCGGTTTGGACCGAAATGCTCGCGGCCCGGCAGATTCTGCACGAGAACTTTGAGAAATCCCCGTGGCTTCGGCGGCGCCCCAACGAACGCAACGTGTTCTACCAGTTGATGGTCCGCGCCGGTGATCCTTTCGATCGCATACTTGGCAAGCTTGCTGAACACGGTGTTGAGGCTGTTGACCTGAACCTTGCATGTGACGCCCCGGAAATCCGCGCCTGCCTGGCAGGCAGCGCGCTGTTCAACAACCTCGATGCGCTCAGTCAGGTGGCAGAGCAATGCAGACGCCATTGGAGCGGTATTCTGACAGCCAAAATCAGACTTGGAGATGAAACCCCAGAGTGGCAAAAGAAGTTCGCAGAGCGTGTTCGGGTGCTCGAGGACTCGGGAATTGACGCGCTGATTGTTCACACGCGGTTTTTCCGGGAAAAATTCAAACGCAGGGCACGCCACGAGTTCATTCCATGGATTGCCGCCAACGCCCGTGTCCCAATTATTGCAAACGGCGACATTGCAGGTCCCGAGGACGTTGCAGCAATGGCTGACAACCTGCGCCCGGCACGCGCCATAATGATCGGGCGCCACGCAATCGTGCGTCCATGGCTTTTTGCCGCGTGGGACACCACTGTGCAGATTGATCACACCGCTGTTTGGCACCGGATGTGCGATTACATTGAAGAAGACTTTCCGCCCGAAGTCGCTTTCCGCCGCATTCAAATGTTCACCAAGTATTTTGCAGCAAATTATGCATTCGGACACCCGCTGAGAACCACTGTTTCCAATGCGCGTTCAATCGCCGGGATTCGAGAGCGCGCAACGTCATTTTTCGCTGCAAAACCAAGGGTTGTTACCCGGCCTCTTGTCGCCGGAGTTTGAATTGATCACGGCTGGTCGCCAGGCGCGATGCGTCCCTGACCCTGGAATCTCACGTGCAGCCCTCCAGCACGCCAGACTTGGTGGGGCCGAAGCCGACGCTCGCTAACCTGTAAATCGGATGGCGTCCACTTCAACTTCAAACAGTAGATCGTCGCGGCAAATGTCGTTCTTGGCGATTATGGCCGGCATTAAAGGCAATTCATTTAATGCACAGTACCGACCGAACGCCGGCGCATCTTCAGCGTGTTTGAAATAACCAATCGCACGTGTGACATCGCGCCAGTCCATGTTGCGCGACCTGAGAATGGCCCGGACGACTTCCATTGTCAGCGACACCTGCTTGTCAACGTCCCCCACGTAAGCGGTCCGCCCGTCGGGTCCGATACTCGCTGTTCCTGACACATAAAGGCGGTTTTGCGTTGGCAGGTCAATTTCGACTGCGCGGCTGAAAGCGCTCCCGTACCTGAGCGCCGGACACTGCAATGGGGAGGGAACCGCCAGAAGTTTCAGTTTCGGGTTTTTTGGCTTGATCGCAATCGCATTGGCGATCACTGCGGCCCCCACTGCATTACTCCCGCCGACACCCGTGCTCGCCGGTACGAGGCCGTCATACACTTTGCGCTCTTTGAAGAACGCATTCCGAACCTCGTTGAAGTCGTCGTACCACTCGAGAATGTTGTCCAAATAAAACCACGTGCGACACACGTTCCCAAACGTCATGTCCGCCAGCCGCAGCCCTTCTTCTATCAACTCGAAGACTTCACGGGCCTGGTCGATTCGCGACTTTCGGCGCGAACGTGCGAACAAGCTGCCCAGCTCGCAATACCGGGCATCGTCATCCTCGTATGCCACGCCAATTACACGGCCCCCAAGAACGAGCGGTGTGGCCGCAACGCGTGACACGGCATGCACTTGAACGCCGGCCACGGGGCAACCGGCGCCGTTCCCCTGGCCAATCAACGTCACCGGCCATTCAGGCTTGCCAAGTCGCAATTGCAGTGTGGCATGGTCGGTCTGCGAATCCATGTCCTGCCCGAAAATGTCCTGCCGCACGATTCTCAGCTCGGGATGCGCGGACATATAGGCTTCAAGGCGTTCCATCAGTTGCGCAGGCGTCTCGTCGCCAGCCGCTGGAACGGTGATGAAACACTCCTCGAACCTGCCGTTGTGAAGTGTCACCACCTGCAAGCCTTTCATGCATCGACTTGGACTCGGCCTTCTTCTAGCCATCAGTCGTCTTGGATGCCCTGTCTGCAACGCACAATTGCTGTCCATTACCGGCCCAGAAGTCAATCCTACAATGCGGCAATTCCAAATTATGTAGTGGTCATCCCCCGGCAATCGGCTTATAATTCCGCCGACGTCGGCGCCATGTTGGTAGTATTCAGCGATACACATTTGACTGACCAGAGCACGTCCTCGAATGTCCATGCCTCTGCATTCGAACTGTTGGCCAGAGAAATTGCCACAGCCGCAGGCCCAAAACACAAAAGAGCGCAGTCGCTGGATTTTCTATTGTTGGGAGACATCTTTGATCTCTACCGGACCAGTTACTGGCACGATCAGCACGTGCCCGCGGCGCAACGGCCATGGAACGGCCGGCTGAGCCCTGACACGGGAATGAATCCGCTCGCCCAAGACGTGGAAAACCAGTTCCTTTCAATTCTCAAACGCATCCTTGCCACAGATGCCTGCCGCGCACTGTTTGCCCTGCTCAGGAATCCCCCGCCAACCATCAGAAGGAAACCAACAGTCACTTGGGTCGTCGGCAATCACGACAGACCGATTTGGGTTTTCCCATCATTGCAAGACCATCTCCGCCGTGAATTGCCGGGCATCGACCTCACATTTGCCTGCAGTTTCAGGTCGGATGCATATCAGGTCCTTGCAAGGCATGGCCATGAATGGGACCCGCACAATTTCGGGTGGCTGTTTCTTACCAAGGTTCTTCAGCCCGGCCGCACAATCGACAGATTCGACCCTGAAGTGCACAAAGTCCAATGCATCGGCGACGTGGTCACAGCCGAACTGTTGTCGGGCATGCTTTACAGGCTCGGGCAGCAATTGTCGCAGGATTCACCCGATGACCGCGCCTTTCTTCACGGGCTGTACGAAGTGAACAATCTTCGTCCTGTCACCGCAGTGTTTGAATGGATGTCATGGTTCAGCCAAAACCGGCCTTCTGCTGAAAACAAGTACCTGGACCTGCTCCGAAAATCACTTCGAGAAGCCATGACCGCAACCCTGGATTCCCAACTCGCTCGCGCATGGGACCGGCTCAAACCAGACTTGCTTGTGAACGGCGATCTGACCGACCAGCTCGCCCGTGCTTACACTATCCTCCGGCACAAGGACGGCCTTCGGCTTCTGGCAGACCTGAAACCCGCACTGTCCGCAATCGTGTCCGCTGTCGGACTTTCCGCCGATTCAGCGGGGGCCGACGCCTGCTTTGCCGGAGCTGATGATGATTTCGCAAAGGAGGAGAAGGAGAATCGCCAGACCCGGTACCTGTTCTACGGTCACACGCACGAGGCTCGCCGGGAATGCTTCAAAAGCACACCGAACGGCCAGGTCCAAATCTATGTCAATACCGGCACGTTCCTCCCGTTCATCCAGCGCGCTCACAACCGAGAAGGGTTTTGGGCAGCGCACAGATTCACCTACGCGTTCGTGTATTCAGACAGAGAGGACCGCCGAAGCCGCCACGGTCCCGGGCCAACGCTCGACATCTGGAACGGCCTCAGATGCAAGCGCTACGTCATTGATGAAAGGTAGAGTCCGCACTCCGTCGCGAGCCGGCTTATTTCCGGTTCCGCCATGCAACCCAGACCCCCGCGCACGCTCCGCACAGGTGTCCTTCCCATGAGACCGGGCCGTGCCGCGGAAGAATCCCGTACATGACCCCGCCATAGAGAACAAAGACCACGATCGCGACGAATGCTGATTGCCATGTCCGCTGCAACAAGCCCGACGCAATCAGGTACGTCACAAGACCGTAGATGATCGAGCTGGCGCCAAGATGAATTGCGCCGCCGCGCCCGATCAACCACGTGCCGAATCCACTCAGCAGCCAGATCAAGGCCAAGGTCGCAGCAGGTTTGTAGTGCCTGTCAACGAACAGAAGCGTCAGCAAGACAAACAATGGCAATGCGTTTGCAAGCAAGTGACCTGGGTTGGCATGCAACAGCGGGCTGAACAGAATGCCAATCAATCCGCGGGTTGTCCGTGGTGTGATGCCCAGCAACTGCAATGGCGGGGCCGCAAGCGCCACAATCCCGATCAACAAGAGGATTCCGACCAGCGACCCGCTGGTCTCTGCAGCGTTTGCCAAGGTTCGTGTGCGACCAGCCCTCATATCCCGCGCCCAGAGTAGCGTGCGAAGCAGATGCCTTCAACAGATTCAGGAGCATGCGGGTACAACAGGGAATCCCATCGGACTGGGGATGAATAATGTGCCAGTCTAAATGTTGGCAGTGTGACGTTGCAATTTGGCTTTTCAGAAAACTTTTATGCGTTATCCTTTGAGACCGTTCGATGGACGCAGCACATATCAGAAACTTCTGCATCATCGCTCACATCGATCACGGGAAGACAACGCTGTCAGATCGGCTGTTGTTCAGGACCGGGACGATCTCAGAGCGGGAAATGCAGGATCAGTTGCTCGACTCGATGGACCTTGAACGTGAGCGTGGCATCACGATCAAGGCACATCCGGTCACAATGCATTATCGCGCCCGAAACGGCGAGGTTTACGAGCTGAACCTGATTGATACGCCGGGCCATGTGGATTTTGCCTACGAGGTCTCGAGAAGCCTCAGCGCCTGCGAGGGAGCTCTGTTGGTCATTGACGCCGCCCAGGGCGTCGAGGCCCAGACCGTTGCCAATGTCCACCTCGCAATGAGGCAAAACATGGTCATCATTCCGGTGATCAACAAGATCGACCTCCCGCACGCCGATGTTGCCCAGACAAAAGCACAGATAGAAGAAATTCTCGCGATTCCGGCTGATTCTGCGATTCTGGCCAGCGCCAAAGAGGGGATCGGAATAGACGAGATACTGGAAGCCATAGTCGCGCAAGTCCCGCCGCCGAAACCCACCGGCGCGCCCTCGTTGCAGGCGCTCTGTTTCGATTCTTATTTCGATACTTACAAGGGAGTGGTCACTCACATCCGAGTGTTCAACGGCGAGATTCGCCCCGGCATCCATGTCAAACTCCTCCATAGCGGGAAGACTTATGAGGTCAAAGAAGTGGGAAGCTTCAATCCGAAACCGTACGCGCGGGATCGGCTCGGCGCGGGCGAGACAGGCTACATGACGGCCAACATCAAGAGCCCGCTCGACGTTAAAATGGGGGACACGGTCACCGACGCCCGAAATGCATCACCGGCTCTGCCCGGATTCAAGGAAATCCATCCCATGGTCTTCAGCGGGATTTATCCGATCAATGCGGCTGATTATGAGCATCTCAAATTGAATCTCGCCAAACTCCAGTTGAATGATTCGGCATTTGTGTACCAGCCGGAAAGTTCCATCGCCCTTGGCTTCGGTTTTCGTTGCGGTTTTCTCGGCCTGCTGCACATGGAAATCGTCCAGGAACGCCTCCGCCGCGAGTATGGCATGGACATCATCGCCACTTATCCGAGCGTGGTTTACAAGGTGAAACTCAGGAACGGCGAGATGAAAGAAATCGAAAACCCCGCGCACATGCCGGAGCCCAACCATATCGAGGAAATCCATGAGCCGGTTGTCAGGGCGTTCATCATTTGCCCGAACGAATTCATCGGGGACATGATGACACTGGTTTCTGAGAAGCGCGGTTCAATCGAACACACTGAGACCCTGGATACGCGGCGCGTGATGATGACGTGCATCCTGCCGTTGAGCGAAATCCTCATAGACTTTCACGACCGCATCAAGAGCATCACCCGCGGTTACGGTTCGATGGATTATGAACAGGCCGGTTACCAGGTTTCTGACATGGTCAAATTGGAGATGCTGGTCAATGGCGAGCCTGTCGATGCGTTCTCATGCATCGTTCATCGGAACAAAGCCGATGCGCGTGGGCGCGCTCTTGCGGCCAAACTCAAGCAAGTCATTCCACGCCAACAGTTCGCCGTCGCAATACAAGCTGCCATCGGAGGCAAAATAGTCGCGCGCGAAACCGTCAGCGCGTTCCGAAAAGATGTAACAGCCAAATGCTACGGCGGCGATATAACGCGGAAACGCAAGCTGCTCGAAAAACAAAAGGAAGGAAAGAAACGCATGAAAGCCATCGGCTCGGTTCGCATCCCGCAGGAAGCATTCATTGAGGTGTTGAAAGCTTGAAACACGATGGAACGGCATGAACGATGGAGCAGGGCAGGGGAGCCGCTCAGCCAAGGGCGAATGGAACCTTTACCACGCTGCCACGGCATGAGTCATAGATTGTCTCGTATTCGCATGAAAATGTTGTTCAGGTGGTTGGCATCCAAAGCAGTCCGGCAAGCGTACGAAACACGAAAACAGGTTTGGATCATTCTCAACTCCCAGCGCGATATCCTGAGCGAAAAAGCAATCGCCGAAGTCTCGCACGCGCTCGGCGAGTTCGACAAGGAAATCGTCCGGGCCGATGGCCGCGACGCTGTGCTCGCGCTCACGGAGAAGCTCGAAGAAGCGGGTGCGCGCTGGCTCAAACCGTATCCGTACGCCTCAACCCGCGAAAACATAAAAGAGTTTCTTATCAGCGGCGTGTTTATCCTGAGCATCTTCAGCTTCTTCATCCAGCCGATGAAAATTCCGTCCGGATCAGCGCAGCCCACTCTTTACGGGAATGTCGTGACAGACCTGAAATCGCAAACGAACGCGGTCATCCCTGACACTTTCGGCCGATTCAGAGACTGGTTCAAAGGAATCGATTATCATCATTGGATTGCAAAGGATGATGGCACACTCGAAATCGAACCCGTGCAGACTGTCGCCGGATTCGTCAAAACCCAGCGGTTCCGTGTCGGCTCGGATTCCTACACTTTTTTCTGGCCGCCGGAGCACCTCGAGCAACTCTGTGGCGCAAGGCCGGGGCAAAAGTTCAAACGGGGCGATACCGTGCTCAAATTGAAAATTTCGAGCGGCGACCGCTTGTTTGTCGATAAGTTCACCTACAACTTCCGCCGCCCGCGCCGCGGGGAAATAATCGTGTTCGCTTCCACCGGCATCCCCGGACTCATCCAGCACACACACTACATCAAGCGGCTGATCGCCATGGGCGGCGAAAAGGTCAGGATCGGCGACGACAGACACGTCTATATCAACGGGAAACGACTGGATCATACAGACCGGCACTTCGAGCTTGTGTATTCGTTCAACGGACCACCCCGGGAAAGCGTCTATTCCGGCCACGTCAACGACAAAATCGGAATGACCTGTTCCGGACGGACTCTCGCGCCGCTGTTCCCGGACGGCAACGCCGAGTTCACCGTCCGCCCCGGCCATTACCTTGCATTCGGCGACAATACAATGAACAGCTTTGATGGGCGCGTTTTCGGCGATTTTCCGCGCGAAAAAGTTGTTGGGCGCGCACTGTGGGTGTTCTGGCCGTTCACAAGCCGGTTCGGCCTGGTTTGCTATTGATAATCGTTCCGGAGATGGCCGCAGCAATGACAGCGTATGCAGTCTCTGTGCGCAGCTCCCATCTCCGGCACCTGAGCGGCGGTGTATGCCGTGCACACTGAAATGCCTTTTCAACCGGCAGCGCCACAGGGCACGCAAATTGCTCCGCCATGTGCTGCGATTGTACCGGGCTCAACACGACTTGCTCGAGCCCGAGGCTGGCTCAGAACTGCAGACCTGCATCGCCAACCTGTCAAATGAGTTGAGAAATAACACGTCGGAGGCAGCCCTTCAGACAGCAGCCGGCCGCTTGCAAGAGGCAGCCAATCGGTGGCTGGTGGACACTTCGAAAAACCGCGCCCGCGAAATCACAGAGATGCTCCTTATTGCGCTGGTTGTGGTGGCTGCAATCCGCGTTTTTTTCATTCAATCGGCCAGAATCCCAACCGGCTCAATGCAGCCAACCCTCAACGGCATCAGAGTCGTCAACCTCGCGCGCGACATTCGGTGGAAACGCCCATCGACCCGATGGCAAATGATTCTCGAACTGCTCGTTCATGGCAGAGCGTACTACCGCGTGGTGGCCCGCGACTCCGGTCGTATCACAAGAATCGAGCCGCCGGAGCCGATCGCCCCGTTCTTAAGGCTCTCCGGTCTGGGATACAAACAGCGGTTTCTCCTCGGCAACACTTGGCACACAATTTGGTTCGTCCCAGGCGATCTCCCGCCGGTCTGGGGCGTCCCACAGGCCGAAGTGCTGTTTGCCCACGCGCGCATCGACAAAAGACGAATCTATTTCAAAGGCGACGAAATCATGAATCTCGCAGTGATCGCCGGTGACCGGGTCCTTGTCGATCGAGTGTCGTACAACTTCAGACGCCCGCGGCGGGGAGAAATCATCGTGTTCACCGCCAAGGGGATCAAACAGCTCGTCCCAGACACTTACTATTTGAAACGCCTGATTGCCGTTGGCGGGGAACAAGTCCGAATCGGCAACGACCGCCACGTAATCGTAAACGGCCGGAGACTCGACGAACGAACCCCCGGCTTCGAAAAAGTGTACGGCGCGGCCGGCCCGCCGCGGGAAGATAAGTATTGCGGCCACGTCAACGACCTTGTGGCGCAACTCTATCGAAACCCGCCGCGGCTCCTTGCGCCGCTTTTTCCTGATGAACAAGCTGAGTTTGTTGTCAGACCGGGCCATTTGTTCGTCCTTGGTGACAACACGCTCATGAGCCTGGATGGCCGAGTCTGGGGCGATTTCAGTCAAACGAACGTAGTTGGCCGAGCGCTGTGCCGGTATTGGCCGGCGCGGTAGCACGGCATAGTTTGCACGCGGGGCGATTTGGCCGAGCGGGCGATCAAAAAAAGGCGGGGAACGTGATTCGGAACCCAGATGGGACTTCGGCGGCTCACCGGATCATGCGCATGCGATGCTGTTTGGGTGAGATTACCGTGCTGCTTGCGGGCGGAACGGCGTCCGCTTTTTCGCACAATGTTTGTTATATTTAATTCGCCTGTGCTCGGTTTTCGACTCTGACGACGCACAATGAATGCATTGCCATCTTCCCCAACCGCGCCACCTCTCTTTCGGTTCAGCACGAAGTTTCCCGCCGACTGACGTCGTCGGCTGCTAACCTCGTCTGGCAATGGCTGTTCGGAAAAGATTGGCTTGCCAGAGACAGGCTGGTTCCTACACTGACCGCGTTGTTCGCACCCGGCATGGCCAGTGAGACTCTCATAATCATTCCTACGTACAACGAGCGCGATAATCTTGGGCCGTTGACGCGCCGCCTTCTTGGGCTCCCGGTCGCAGTTGACATCCTGATTGTGGACGACAATTCGCCCGATGGCACGGGCCAGCTCGCAGAGGAAATCGCTTCGGCAGAACCGGCTGTCCATGTGCTTCATCGGACAGCGAAAGAGGGTCTTGGCAGAGCTTATTGCGCGGGGTTTGCATGGGCGCTCGAGCACTATTACGAGTTCATATTCGAAATGGACGGGGATTTCTCTCACAATCCGGATGACATTCCTCGTTTTCTCGCGGCTGCTCAAGATGCCGATCTGGTGCTCGGCTCGCGGTATCTGAGCGGCATTCGCGTGATAAACTGGCCGCTTCATCGGCTTATTCTGAGCATGTCGGCGGCGCGGTACGTAAGGTTGGTAACCGGGATGCCTTTCACCGATCCCACCGGCGGGTTCAAATGTTTCCGTCGGCGCGCGCTGGAGAACATTGACCTTCCTGCTGTTCGTTCAAACGGGTACAGTTTTCAGATCGAACTCACGCACAAAATCTGGCGACAGGGTCTCAAGGTCGTTGAAGTGCCGATTGTTTTCACCGATCGCTTCCAAGGGAGCTCGAAAATGTCGGGGCACATTGTCAGCGAAGCTTTCTTCATGGTTTGGCGGCTTTGGGCACAGAACGGTTTCAGGCGGTCTCCGCGTCCTTCCCTCCATCCCAACCGCCAGTAAGTACCCCCTCCCCCTACTCTTACTCCTACTCCCTCACTCTCACCAGCGTCTTGAACGCGCGGTTGTTAGCCGCCATGCGCTGGAACAGCGACGGGACCATCACCCAGGTAAGCGATCCCGCGCACCGCATGATCTTCTTCGAGTCGGGCAACCTCGAC
>JARYMD010000067.1 GCA_029907285.1 Verrucomicrobiota bacterium
TCCGTTGCTTCAGTTGGTCAAGTCCGGCAAAAAAGCTTCGCATCAAATCCTTGCTGCACGCGGATACCTCGAGTGCGTTCGTGGTGACAAGAAACTCACTGACGAGCAGAAACTCGGAAAGGTGAAAGACCTGCTCCCATTGATGAAGCTGCCCGAGGAAAAGCGGCTTGCCGTCACCGTCCTCGGCAGCCTGCCAATCGCAGGATCGCTTGATCTGCTTGTTAATCTGACGTCCGACTCCGCTGTTGCCGAGGAAGCCTGCTCGGCTATTGTGTCACTGGCATCGAAGAACCTGCCCGGGGTCGCCAAAGAGCAACGCAAGAAAGCCTTGGAAGCCGCTGCCGCAACATCGGCCAACGACACCACCAAGAAGAAAGCACAGGAAGCGTTGAACAACATGCGCTGAGGAGGTCCGTCTCCGCAATCGCACAACCTTTACCGGCTCCGCAACCGCAGGAGTCTGTCTTGCAGACTCTCAGGCGGGCCGAACGTAGCCGTTCGATTTAAACCACTCGACGGCGTCTTCGAATGCTTTCCGCGGCGGGGTCTGTGGCAAACCCAGCTCGCGGATAGCTTTTGCGGGGTTGAAATACATTTTGTGCTTGGACATGCGAACGCCCGCAAGAGGCGCGCGAGGTGGACGGCCGGTTATCTGCGCAATGCATTCGCCAATGTAGGCATAGAAGAGCGCGACAAAGTAGGGAATCCGGACCTTGGGCGCGCGCAACCCGGTGATCTCAGCGAGCATTTCCAGCGTTTGTTTCATCGTCCAGTTCCCATCCGCGTTGCCGAGGATGTAGCGTTCTCCGACACGGCCTTTCTCCGCGGCGAGAACATGGCCGATGGCCACGTCTCGCACATGGACCCAGTTCAATCCGGTGTCAACGTATGCCGGCATTCGTTTGTTGAGAAAGTCAACGATCATCTGACCTGTGGGAGTTGGTTTGACATCTCGTGGCCCGACAGGCGCGCTTGGATTGACAATCACCACCGGCGCGCCTTTGGCGGCGAGACTGCATGCTATGCTTTCCGCCCGCCATTTTGATCTCTTGTACTCATTGGTCATGCGCGACCATGAAGCGTGCGCGGTTTCGTCGCTCGGGACAATCCGCCCTCCGCGTTCGCGTGGCAGGCCGATGCACCCCACTGTGCTGGTGTGAACTATTCGTTTGCAGCCGGCTTCTGCTGCCGCTTCGAGGACTTCGCGTGTGCCGGCCACATTGGTCACGTGCATGGGTGTGTAGTCCCGCATCCACAACGCGTACACTGCAGCGACGTGGAAACACCAGTCACAACCGCGCATTGCTTTGACCAGGGAACCCCTGTTTGTCAAATCCGCCTCCACACGCTCGAAATCTACCCCTTGAAGAGCGCGCAAGTCCGACGAAGGCCGTAACAGAGCCTTCACTTCGTGGCCCAGTGCGACCAGTTCACGCACCAGATTGCTCCCAATGAAGCCCGAACCGCCGGTGACAAAGCACTTCACGCCCAACTATTTGGCCCGGGCCGGGACTTCTTTCAATACAATTCATGGCCTGCAAATCTCGCCGGATCAAAGGTTGGACTTGTTTGGCCTGTGAGCCTGTGAGATTGCAGGGCCAGGGCGTTGCACCGATCGGGAATCAAAATGCCAACCAGGCGGCATCATGGAACTTGTCAATTCCGGCCCGGGCGGCACGGCTGACCCGAGGCAAACCTATTGGGAGTTTGCCTGCATATTGAACTATCCGGCCACGCCGAAAACAATCGTTTGGCCGGCGGGCACTTTTCGCACCGCGAGCATCAACTTTATTGGCCAGGCACGTGGCAGGCTGATTGATGGTCCCATTCGTGCCGGGCAAGAACTCGTGAGGTTGAGCACTCACGGCCGCAACCTCTGGCGTTGTGTCGGCCGGCCAAACCAGGCGCGGCAGACAACGGGTTCCCAAAGCCCGCCATTCTATTGAACGTCAACCAACCCGACGTCGATGTACTGTCCGCCACCTGTCTGCCGACAATGAACGGCGATGACATTCCGCCCGGGGCGCAAAGCGGCTTTGCCTGCGGGTGTTAACGGTATTTCCTCGTAATCGGTGGTGTAACCTGACGCAGCAGCAGCAAGAACTCCGTTTACGTACACTTCCACATCCTCGTCGTGATGGGTGCGGAACATCGGCGACCGCAGCGGGCTTTCAGGCAGCGTGATTTCACGGCGCAACCAGATGTTCTGCGTGTTCCATTTTGTCCTGACATGTGCGCCTGGCGTGCCTGCAGTGCCGAACCCGGCGGGCCCCTGGCTCCATGCGGAGTCGTCATACTCAGGCTTCATCCAGTCTTGGGCGGGCCGGGAGGTTGTGTAGCGCCATGTTGCGGATTCGACTTCGGAGGTTGGCACAATTGTCTTGGTCACTGGCGGCGTTGGCATGGGCGCCCAACCGGAAGCCTTGGTTTTGTCACGGCTTGCGTATTTCTGCCAGAGCGCCTTGTCGTAGAGTGTTTGAGCAAAAACTCCGCCCACGACGGGCCGCGCGGTGAATCCGACCTTTCTTGCTGTTTTGGTCTGGTACCAATCGGTCATTGGAGACCGGTCAGGGGTCTCGTTCAGGAAAAGGATCACCGGATCAACGAGCGCTTCAAAATCCGCGCGGTTCTGCGTCAACGTAGCCGTCCACGTGATCCAATCCAGCTTGGTGTAGGACTCGCGATTGTCCAGAGGGAGACCGTACCTGTTTTGAATCTTCTTGTAATATGCCATCTCTTTTTGAGCGGCTTCTGATGGGAAAAGGTTCAGACCCAGAATACGGTCCCAGATGAGATTGTACTTCTGGCTCCACGTGCCGGGTTTGTCGAATGCAAGACGGAAATGATCGCCGTCGTCGGCTTCACGAACCCAGCGTTGGGCGAATTCTTTCGCTGCAGCAGAGTATTCTTTTGCCCTGGCAGTCTCACCACGTAGTTCGCAGAGCTTTGCGAATGCGCCGAGCCCACAAATGGCTTTTGCGCTCAAATTGACATTGTGTGCAAGGTGCCCGGCAAAATCGTCGGTGCAAAGTTGGTTCTCGGGATCGAAGCCTTTGTCCTTCAAATACGAAGCCCATTGTTCCAACTGAGGCCAGTACAGGCTGGCAAACGACGCGTTGCCCTCAATTTGCGCCACAGCAGCCATCAGGATCAGCAGGTTGCCGCTTTCCTCGACCGGCATCTGGTTCTGCTCCGTGCGCTCACCGCCGCCGTACACCTGCCCGTTTGCGTGTGGGTAGGTTCCAAGATCGTGAGGCGCGAACGGGAATTTCCAGCGCGGGCTGGCCGCGTAGTTCATGAACGGAACGAGAAAGGATTTTGCCAGCGAAGGCCCGAACAGGAGAAACTGCGGCGACATTGGGTAGAAGACATCCGACGTGCCGATGCAGCCGTTCGAGTGGTTTTCCTTGCAAAACTGGAGCGGCTGTCCGTTGTCATCGGCGACAAATTTGCCTGCCGCGAAACATTGCCTGTACGCCAGCGCGCACAGTTTGGCGTAATTTGCTCCGCCGACACGGGTCAGATCGGCCATCAACTCGTCGTCGAAACCAGCGCACCTTTTGCTCAGTGTCTCATAGTCTTTTGCAGCGGCACGCAGCAAATCCGCCGCTTCCCACCCATTTCGGCGCCAGTACGGCCTGAGGTTCTTCTTCATGTACTGAATCGAGTAAAGATCGTCGTATGCGAGCATGAACCATCGGGAAACACCTTGCGCAGAAACCGGGCCCAGATCGAAAGCGAGAGAAGCGACGATTTCCTCGGCAGCGGGCGTTGCTGGCATTTCAAACGGGCCTGCCGACCGTCCTGAGGCTGCGCTGGAGAGCACGTCGCTCCACGCGCCATGTGGCGCTATGGCGTGAAAAGCGCCCGGAACCATCTGCGAGCACAAATACAAATAACCCCAGTCAATCCGGATATCATCGCCTTTCTTGGCGAGAACAGGCTGGTCCTTGGACCCAATCTTCAACGCGCGCAGGTCGCCGATTGTTTCTGTGGCGTACACGACCTGTTGTCTGGGCTCGTTCACGGTCAGCTCCGCTGAAGCGTCGAAGTACAACAAGACCTTGTGCTCTTTGCCATCAGAAGCGCGCACGTCTGCAGTGATGTAGGTGACTGGTCTGGACAACAGGTCAATGTCTTCGGGCAAAGCAGCGGTCATGAACGTGAGTTCAACAGTGACTCCATTGCCCTCGAAAGTGTAACCGGTTCTGGTGGGCAACACCGTGAGGTTTTTCTGCGGCAGTGCGGGTATCTTTGCCGGGCTTGCGCCCATGATTCGGTAAAACTTGTCATCAATTTGTATGATGCCAGTGAGCCTGTGCGGCCGGCCCGTCCAGTGAACAGTGTCCTCGTCCGTCAACCGGTCAGCAGGCGACCAAATGCTGAAGTAAGGGTCGCACGTGACCAGTGGTGTTGCCGGGGGAACAAGCTTGCCCGCTTCGGCTTTGCGGGGGGCGGGCGGCGTATAAACAGACTTGTTGGCCTCGGTGATCGCGGCTTGATCCATTTTCACAATGGCACGGTCATAAGTCATGAGACCATTCACCTCGATCTCGCAGTCTGTTGTCTGAGTATATACAGCGGCGCTCAGTCCCGGGTCGCCGGTCATGGGCCGCAATTTCCGTATCAGAGCCACGTAAGCGTCGGTGAGTTGTTCTGAAGTCTTGTAGCTGCGATAGCCCCAGTTTCTTTCATCCTGCCACGTATGTCCTTTGAGGGGCAGGCCGAGACCGCCGAACTCGCCGAGCACGACAGCGCGGTTTTCCTCGCGTTTTGGAACCGCAGGCCCGGGATATGAATGAATGTCGTTGACGTCGCCGCATTTGCGGTCGGTCCAGCCGCTGGCATTGTTGACAAGGCGGGTTGGATCGTGGCTTTTGATAAGATCGACGATGCGGCAAGTGTCCCATTGGCCCCAGCCTTCGTTGTAAGGCACCCACATCACAATGGACGGGTGATTGAATCTGCCTTGGACCATTGCGATGAGTTCGCGCTCGAACTGCGCCGCGGATTCAGGCGACCGCTGAATATCGGGGTCGTTTCCGCCGATGAACTTGTCGCCGCTGGGCATGTCCTGCCAAACCAACAACCCGAGTTTGTCGGCCCAGTAATACCATCGTTGCGGCTCAATTTTGACGTGTTTTCGTGCCATGTTGAAACCGAGCCGCCGCGTCATTTCGATGTCGTAACGCAGCGCTTCATCCGTGGGCGCTGTGTAAATCCCGTCCGGCCAGAACCCCTGGTCAAGCGGGCCGAACTGGAACAAAGGCTTGTTGTTCAGGCAAAGCCGCAAAATGCCTTGTTCGTCCTTGCCGAGCGAGATTTTGCGCATTCCGAAATAACTGCGGATTTGGTCAATCTCACTTCCGTTCTCTCTTACCGTAATCACAAGGTCGTACAGGAACGGGTTGTCAGGAGACCACAGTTTGCAGTTTGGGATGCTGAGTTTGAGTTTCGCAGTGGCCGCCCCTTTGGCGATCTGAACATTGCCGGTCTCGGCAGAAGCCACCTGCTGTGCAGCGTCATAAGCAGCAGCATGCACGTTTGCGTTCCCCTCAGAAACGCTGGCCAGGTTAACCGTGAGATCGACTGTGCCGGCATCGATATCGGGAGCGATTTTGACGGACGCCACGTGCGTGCGAGTCACTGGCTCGACCCACACTGTTTGCCAAATGCCCGTCGTCGGCGTGTACCAAATTCCGCCCGGCCTGCGCACCTGCTTGCCGCGCGGCTGATAACCGGCGTCAGTGGGGTCCCAAACAGCCACAACAATCTCCTGTTCGCCTCCCGCGTTCAACGCCGGGGTGATGTTGAAGCCAAATTCATCGTAGCCACCGCGATGCCTCCCAACTTCATGGCCGTTCACCCAAACAATTGCTTCCCAATCAACCGCGCCGAACTGGAGCAGCACATCCCGGCCCCGCCACGATTCAGGCACTTTGAACGTCCGCCGGTACCACAGCCGCTGGTTTTCATTCACCTGCCTCATCACGCCGGAGAGCGCGGATTCGATCGGGAACGGAACGAGGATTTTCCCCTCCCATGCTGATGGTTTTGGCGAGTCTTTATCAACGACTGAATAATCCCACAAGCCGTTGAGATTGAGCCAATCCTTGCGCACCATCATCGGACGTGGGTACTCGGGATGCGGGTTCTCAGGTGAAACGTCTTTTGCCCAACGGGTCATCAACCTGCCCGCAGCAGGTTGCCATCCCGCCCCAATCGCACTTGCGATTGCACTTGTGAAGATAACCAGGCCGAGCGCTCCAAAGATTTGTCTGAAACGGATCATGAAATGTGAGTTCATACGGGGCATTATTCTGCACAACATCAATCGAACATTGCAATGCTGGAAGGCGCCCGTGAGATTCACTGTTGTGAAAATCACAACAGCCGAAAAAGCGCCCGCAGTCCCAAACCTTGCGATTCCGCCAAAATGAATGCGTGCCGGAGAGCGTCCCGGTCACAAAGCACTGTTCAAGTGAACAGTTGTGTTATGCCGATGACATACTTCGAACAGCGCGTCGGGCGAAAAGGGAACTGCCCGGCCACAAATGCAGCCTGATCCGCGTTGGCAGGATCGTACTTCAGCTCGATGATCAATTGTGTTGCAGCGGGTTGCATTTCACGCAGGAGCCCGCCGAATTCACCAAACCCGCAAAATTGAAGGTCACAGTCAACGGTCAAACGAACCGTGCCGTCTGCGCTCAGGAAGTAGAAGCGCTTGTACCGATTGCCCAAAACCACGTCCAGCCCGTTCAACGCCAGCCGCGCTGCTTCAGCCAGTTTTTCACAGTCGCGCGCAGCGACGATGGCTTCGCGCGGAAGCTGCCCGTTCATTGAAAAGGGCGGGAAACCGAACACTTCTTTCCCGCTTGTTGTTCCGAAACGCCTTTTGATCTCGAAAGCAGGCCGGTCAACCGGCCCGGTGAACTGGCCGTACCAGCGAATCCTGATCTTGGTCCGGTGCGAGACGCCCTGAACGTGTTCCCTGTAAAGACGGAGGTCCGGGGTGTCGAAGTACAGATTGTTCACACAGCGCGGCGGGTAGGTTTCTCTGAACAAGGCCGGGTGTTGCCGAACGAGCGTGAGCGCGTCGTCCAAAGACAACGCTTCGGGAACGAACTTTCGTTCAACTCGCAGTTTGAGGCCGTCGGCTTGCATCGTGTCGGCAATTCAAGCAGCCAAACCCCGGCTTTCAAGAACGCTCAGTTTGGCATTGCTGCTTTGAGACCGGAGCCATTGCCTGAACTCCTCGAGTTTGCCCACGTTAGGGAAGCTGGCTTCGAACATGGCTTCCATGGATTCTGCGGTCTCATCAACTCGTTTGAGCTTTGCAGTTGCGCCGGAGCGATTGAGCCCCGCGAGAATCTGGTTCAAGTCCGGTTTCTGACCCGACGGCAGGCTGATCGTGACGTACAAGTTCGGCCTGTCATGGCTCGGCCTGACCAAACGCCTGATGATTATCAATCCCACAATGATCACAAAAGCGGCCAGCGTAACAAGGAACTGGCCCGCCCCTATGCCAAGACCAATGCTGATCGCCAGAAACAGGTACGCCAGTTCTTCCGGTTCCTTGATCGGCGCGCGAAACCTCACGATTGACAACGCCCCAACCAATCCCAGCGAAAGCGCAAGCGACGATTTCACCACGCTGATGATCAGTGTGGTCGTGACCGCCAAAAGCAAAAAGTTCCGCGCCAAAAGGCGCCGGTTGGCCATCGCATCACCGAACTTCACATAGACAAGGCCGAGCACAAACCCCAGCACCGCTGCCAGCGCAAGCCCAACCGCCAATTGCACAAGAGACGCTCCCGCTGCCGGATTCCAAAACAGATTTGCCATTTTCCAATTCCTCAACAGTTTTCAAAACAAAGAACCGCCGATGCCCTGAAACCCTATTCTTACCCGACACCGGCAGGTCCCGACATATGCCTTATGACAGTCATGTGGCGTTGCGGTTACGAACCGGGGTCAGGACCCGCCAATTGCCTGACCGCAATTCCAACAGTAGCTGGCCTGGGGGCCGGACGATTGTCCGCACCGGCTGCACCGCCGCGTCGATGCCAACGTGCGGCGATGAACCACGAGGTTCCGAACGTACGGTATCCACGTGAAAGCATACGCGAAAATAAACACTGAATCGCGCCTGTAAAACAGCGCATACGCAAACAACAGCGTCGCCCCCACAAGGCTCAGCCACCAAAACGACACCGGCACAACAACGCGCTTGTGTCGCTCGGTTGCATACCATTGCACAAGGAACCTTGAAAAAAATGTCAGGTTCCCCAGCCACCCCACGATTTTCCATGCGTGCCATTCGATGCCGAGGAACCGTCCCTCGCGCCACAAAAGGTCTGTCAGCCAGTCCATGCATGACATTTAGCCCGCAACCGGCCTTTGTGACAAACAAATTGCCGGGGTTGAACGCAAACCGATTCTCAGCGAGGCTCGGCCTCAGACCGGCCGCGCATGCGGTGCCGTAATGCCCACTTGCCCACATATTTCCCAGCCCGGCGTAGCCGGAACAAAGTCGCCTGACGGGCAACGCTCCCGGCTCCTGCACCCCCCCGGACCTTCAACCACGCCGGGCTGGGAAATATGGCCTGCGACTCCGTCGCCATAAAAAGTGCTCTGATCAAGCCCCACTGGACCCGGCACTGCCAGAGTAACTGCCAACCACATGAAACTGTTCCGCCCAAAGGCGGGACTCCAACGGCCGTGGGCGCAGCATCGTCCAATGCGCAGCACAACCCATCGCTGTTAGAATAGAGTGACAGGCACGATATTTGTCTGAAGTCTCTGAGAACCGTTGTGAGCGGTCGGCGGGTTGTTCGCGCTGGCGAAGCAAATAGAGTGACAGACACGATATTTGCATAATGTGCCAGGCTCACAATTCAACATTGAGTTTCTGGCAGTCGCGCTGGCGGGATGCGCTGCCGCAATCAAACTTGCCTCAGCTCTGGAAACTGAGATTCTCTCGGTCGGGCGCGGGTTTCCACGCCCCGGAGATGTCACCGGACCGAAGGCATGGGTGTATCCGCGGGGATGGCCGGTGCGATTTCGGGGTCAGGTCACAACCCATGCCGGACGCGCTCGAAGGCAATATCAGGAAACGACATGACCGCACAGCAAGTTCAGGATCGGATCGCCGCATGGCAAATGCGCGTTTTTTGGCTTCTGTGGACCGCATACGCCTCATATTACCTGTGCCGGGTGAACTTTGCCGTGGCACAGCCGGCCATTCTCAAGGAATTCCCGTCGTGGACAGCGGCCCAGATCGGGACGATACCGTCGGTGTACGCGCTTTTTTACGCGGCTGGCCAGATGATAAATGGCACACTCGGCCAGCGGTTCGGAGCGCGCCGGATGATGACTGCAGCGTTGCTGATTGCGTCGCTCACGAATCTTGCTTTTTCCTTTGCATCGTCGTTTGGGGTCATGCTCGTGCTCTGGGCAATCAACGGGTACGCCCAATCGGCGGGATGGTCGCTTCTTGTGCAAACCGTATCGAATTGGAACACATCAAGGCGGCGCGGAACTGTGATGGGGTTGATCTCGACCTGCTATCAGGTTGGCAATGTAGTTTCGTGGTTGTTGGCGGGGATGTTGTGCGACAGCAGCCTGGGTTGGCGTGCGGCATTTTGGGTGCCGAGCCTGATTCTGCTCCCGGTTGCGGCCGTTTTTTATCTGTTCCTGCGGAATTCACCTGAGGAAGCAGGGTTGCCGTCGATCCGCGATGATGTTGGCGCTGCGTTTCAAACCTCGGCAAAGACGACTGGCGGATCTGGAGACGGTTGGCATGTCACATGGCACATTCTGTTGATCACTCTTTCAAACCCGATCCTGTGGGTTCTCGGGGTCGGCTATTTCTGCATGAACTCGGTTCGGTACACGTTCATGAACTGGACCGTGCAATACATGGCCGAATTCCACGGCCGTTCGATCAAAGGCAGCGCTTTCATGGCAATTGCAATTCCGCTGATCGGGTCACTGGGCGCTCTTGCTGCGGGGTGGGCATCGGATACATTGTTCGGCAAACGGCGTGCGCCTGTTTGTGCGATAATGCTAACGGCGCTTGCAGTGTTGTGCCCAACGTTTACTCTCATTCCCCAGGGCGAATGGGTGACAGCTACAGCGGTATTGGGGCTTGCGGGCTTTTTGATTTACGGCCCTGACATGCTGATGAGCGGCGCGGCAACAATCGATGTGAGCCATCCAAAAGCCGCATCAATTGCCACCGGGCTTACGATGAGTCTTGGCGCCACAGGCGCCATATTCTCCGGCCGCGGCATTGGATGGCTCAAAGACATTTCCCATGGCCAGTGGTCGCTTGTGTTCTGGGTGCTCGGGGGGATATCTCTGGTTTCGGCCATGCTGATGGTTTCGATCTGGAACGCGCGCCCAAAGGCCTCTGAAACAAAATGAAATCGGCTTCTCAAAGTCAGAAGAAGACCCTCAAGCGGGATCGGTCTCCGGAGGTTCACTTAACCGTGCCCGGCTGGTGTGAGAGTGCCAAAACAAGCCTTGAAAACCTCATACACGCCGGCATTGGGAGAAACTGGCACGCAGTGTTTGATTTCGACAACACGATCATCTGCGGTGACATAGGCGAATCAACACTCGCACTTCTCGTCCGGGAAGGATTGATTTCGATCGAGCAACTGCCATCAACGCTTGCGCCGCCGTTTCGTGTGGGCGGGCGCGTGATAACACCGGCGTCGGTGGCAAATCTGGCCGAGTATTACGAAGCTTTTCTATCTCCAACCGGCCATGGCAGGAACGATCCCGAACCGCTTGCCAACGGCTATGTTTGGGCTGTCGAAGCAATGCAGGGCCTGACCGTTGCACAAGTGGTGGAAGCGACCCGTGCTGTTCATGCCATGTCCGAGCCGATGAAACTCAGGCGGATCATTATACGGCCGGATGGCCCGTCGTGGCCGGTGCCGTTCATTTACCCCGAAATGGTTGAACTTATAGCCCGGATGATCGCCGCCTCGTTTCAGATATGGATCGTGTCGGCAACGAATGTTTGGAGCGTTCGGTGGATGGTGCAGCACGCACTTAATCCGGCACTGCACGAACACGGCATTACCCATGGAATTCCGCCGGACAACGTCATCGGAATCGCAACTTTGCTGACCGACGACCGCAACCGATTGTTCAAGGACTCCATCCTTGTCAGAGAAGATTCGGCTTATGCAAGCCTTGACATGGAACGGCTTGGTGAATTGCGCCTGACAAGCAGACTTCAGTTTCCTGTCCCGACCTACTCGGGCAAGGTGGCTTGCATTTGGGACGCTCTGAAGCAACGGCCGCATTTCGCTGCCGGTGACAGCCCCGGAGATCATGCAATGCTGGCTTTTGCACGAAACAGGCTTTGGATCGCCCGCCTCGACAAGCCCCATACCCAGTCATCCACTGCGGCACTAGCCCGCAAGAACAATCAGCACAGGTGGTTTATACAGCCCGTTTGGTGCGGCGACCAACCCGGATTTGTGCCCAACCTTGCCGAAGCAAGACGCCGCCCCGGGGCAAACGACACCGCCACGCGAAGATCGATCGCAGCATGGTTCCCCGAACAATGATTTGCATTCGGAAATGGATGCGCTTAACTTATGACTGCGCATTAGCTTTGGAGTATTGAAGGCGCTTTATTCAACAGAACGAGAACGAAAAACAAGGCGAGCCTTTCTCATAGGCATCGAACTAAAAGGCCGGCCGGCCTCTGAAGCGCGCGATTCGCTCGACGAGCTGGCTCAGCTCGCCCGGTCTGCCGGCGCCCAGGTCGTCGGGGAGGGCCTTCAGCGGCTTGAAAAACCAAACGCAGCCACTTACATCGGCTCCGGCAAAGCCGAAGAGTTCAGTGAACGCTGCAAAGCCGAGGCGGTCGATACAATCATCTTCGACGAGGAGCTGTCGCCCGCGCAGATTCGAAATCTCGAGTGCATTTTCTCTTGCAAGGTTCTGGATCGGACAGACCTCATACTCGAGATTTTTGCGCGGCGGGCAAGAAGCCGGGAAGGCAAACTCGAGGTCGAACTGGCGCAATTGCAGCACCTTCTTCCACGGCTGACCCGGTACTGGACACACCTATCGCGGCAAAAGGGCGGCATCGGCCTCCGAGGCGGCGAAGGCGAAAGCCAGTTGGAAGCAGACCGCCGCAGAGTTCAAGAACGGATCAGCCGGTTGGAAGCCGAGCTGGAAGAAGTAAAGCGCCAGCGCCAAACCCAGCGCGAAGGAAGACAACGAAACAAGTGGCCTCTGGCGTCTCTGGTTGGATACACAAACGCCGGCAAATCCACACTCTTCAATGCTCTGACCGGGGCGGATGTTCTTGAGGAAGACCTGTTGTTTGCAACGCTTGATCCAACCGTACGACGGGTCCGTTTGCCGTCCAACCAGAGCATTCTGCTTTCTGACACGGTTGGGTTCATCCGCAAACTCCCGCACGGGCTGATCGAAGCTTTCAAAGCGACCCTCGAGGAAGTGGTAAACGCAGACCTTCTTCTGCACGTGGTGGACGTTGCCCACCCGCAGGCTCGCGAACAAATCGCCGCCGTAAACAGTGTGCTTGAAGAAATAGGCGCTTCAGAGAAACCGACGATTCTCGTTCTCAACAAGATTGACCTGCTGGAAAATGGCGAACTGGCCTCTTTGTGGTATCACGAGCACCCATCGGCGGTTGCCGTGTCGGCAAAGACCGGGGCGGGGTTCCCTGAATTGCTGTCCGAGATCGGCAGCCGCTTGAAACCGCCGAGAGAAAACGTCCGGCTCGTCATACCGCAACGCGAAGCGTCCGTTCTCGCCAGACTGCATGCTGTTGGCGAGATTGTTTCCAGCTCGTACCGTGGCAACTTTGCCCATTTCCATGCAAGAATCCCGCCACACCTGCTGAATGAGTTTGCTCCATACATCGACGGAGATTCGTAGTTGGGAAGCCGGGGGGCGTCCGGCAACAGTTGCAGTTCTGCAGCGGGAACAGGAAAATCGACAGGGAGGATATGACAGGTCAGTTTCGTATCAAGGACATGCCGCCGGGCGAACGCCCGCGCGAACGCCTGATATCGCGCGGCGCAGAGAATCTCAGCGCAACCGAACTCGTGGCAATACTGCTCAGAACCGGCAGCAAAGGACGTTCGGCACTGGAACTCGCAGGCGAACTCATTGCACGGTACGAACGGCTCGACGCCCTGGCGCGCGCGTCCATCGAGGAGATTCAGCGGATCAAAGGCATTGGCCGCGACAAGGCCGTCACGCTCAAAGCCGCGTTCACCTTGGCGCGGAAGATGGCGTGCGAAATCCACGATGAATCACCGATCATGGATTCGCCAGAACGAGTGGCTGATCTGCTCCGCGAGGAGAACAGATTGTACACGGTCGAATGCTTTCAACTCGTGCTGCTCAACACGCGGCGGCGGCTCATCCGGATCGAAAAACTTTCGCAGGGAACCTTGGACACGCTGCTCATCCACCCGCGAGAGGTGTTCCGGGCTGCGATAGTGGCCGGTGCTTCTGCAATAGTAGTCGTGCACAACCACCCAAGCGGCGATCCAACGCCAAGCGACCAGGACATCAAAGTGACCCGCGACCTGATCAGGGCCGGCCAATTGCTTAAGATAGATGTGCTCGACCACGTAATTCTCGGGAAACGAACAAGCGACCGCGACCGCGACTACGTTTCGCTGCGTGAACTTGGGTATTTCTACGTTTAGCGAGGGGCACCCTTGGCCTGCATATCTCGCAGCGCGGCGTAGCCGGAACCAAAGTTGCCTGGCGGGCAGAGACCCGATGCCTGCGCACGTTGATGAGCGCTGCATTGCTGCACGCTGTGCCGTTGAACGTTGGACGTTGAGCGTTCCGATCGGTTCATCCGGCGGGTTGTCTGTCAGGGAACGTTCAACGTTCAACGCTCAACGTAAAACGTTCAAAGGGGTGACTGCACAATGACTGCTCAAT
>JARYMD010000068.1 GCA_029907285.1 Verrucomicrobiota bacterium
GTGATCAGGTGAATCCCAAAATCAATCGCCAATCCAACCAATATCGGCAGGAACGTCACCGTTAGAATGTTAAGGTGCCCAATGGCCAGCGTTGTGAACCCCACCGTGTATCCCAGTCCCACAACCAAACAGAGCGTCGCCTTCAAGGGCCGCCCGGTTTCCTGATACCCGTAGATGAACAACAACGCGCACAACACCAGGGAAAGAATAGTCGCAATGGCGGTGTCGTGCTGCGATTGCGCCATTTCGTCAATCTCAAGCACCGGTTCACCCGTAATCCCCGCATTTATGCCCGGCACCTCGGCCTGCGTCTCGTGAACCAGTTCTCTCATCCTTTCAACAGTAGCCGCATTGAGCTGCTCGTTCAGTGCGCGCGCCGTTACAAGGTACATTCTGTTGTTTGCAAACGTTATGTACAAACTCTCTTCCGCTTCCTCGCCGCTGTCGAACATGGCGCTAACGCCCGGCGACGGCGGCGTGCCAGGCCGTGACAAGGCGTCGGCGGCAAGGTCAATTATCCGGTTCAGCGCCGGCAACGACTGCACTAGCGCGTCTGTGTCAGCGTCGCCTCCGCCGGCAGCCGACCTGAACTGCCGATTGACCAGCCGAAACAATGAATTGAGATTGGTTACCTGTGAAAAGACCTCGAGCATCGGACGCGACTCCTGAATTCGTTGCGACATCTCGGTCAGCACGCTTGCGTTGGTGATAAACAAAAGCGCCTTCGACCCCATCATCTTCAGGTCGCCCTTGTAGAAAACATCCGTGAAAATGTTCGTCTCCTTCTCCAGGCGCGCGCCGAGTCTCTCCACAAACTGGCGGTTCTTCTCCGAATCTTCGCTCTCGGCCACGGCAACGATTTCGTCCTGCGCCGGGAATTCCTCCTTGTACCGAAGAAAGTTTTGATGATGCCGCTGTTCGGAGCCGACAAGGTTGTTGCGATTGAAATCGAACTTGAGGTATTCAGCCGAGTACCAGACCGAAAGCGCAAACAGCAGGACCTGCGGGTAAATAAACAACCCCGGTCGCCTGCAAATCGCCTCTGCAAGAAGGCTCAACAAACGGACCGTGAAAGAAACGGACCCGGTTTTCATGCGGGCACAAGGCGATCGCATGTGCAACGCCTCTGAATGCGGCGGGGTTGCATGTCAGGCCGTTTCCTCAGGAAGCTCGGCATTCGTGTGGACTTCCTTGACGTCATCGTGTTCTTCGAGCGCTTCAACCAACGCATTGAGTGCCTGGACACTCGCAGGATCGGTGACAGGCACTGTTTGCACCGCCAAATAAGTGACCTCGGCGCTGGCAAACTTCAGACCTTTTGATTCCAACTGCTTGTGCACAGACTCAAAACTCGACGGGTCTGTAAGGATTTCATAATGCGTTGCCTCAGTACGCACGTCTTCGGCCCCGGCTTCCAGCGCCCATTCAAGCAGCTTGTCTTCATCCGCAGCATCGCGCGGCAAAAGCATCTGTCCCTGGCGTTTGAAAAGGCGGCTCACCGCCCCCGCTGTGGCCATTCGCCCACCGTGCTTGGTCAGCAAATTCCTTATTTCCGCCGTGGTCCGATTACGATTGTCCGTGGTTGCTTCGACGAGTATGGCAACGCTGTTGGGACCGAAGATTTCGTATGTGAGTTCTTCATATGCCTGGCCTCCGGCTTCGCCGGTGCCCTTCTTTATGGCGCGCTCGATGTTCTCAGACGGCATGTTGGCGCTCCGGCACTTCAACAGCACCATCCTCAGGCGCGGGTTCAAATCCGGGTCCCCGCCGCCCGACCGCGCTGCGATCATCAATTCTCGGGCGAGTTTGGCAAAAATCCGAGCGCGTTTGGCGTCAATTGCGCCTTTGAAATGCTTCAGCTTTGCCCATTTGCTGTGTCCGGCCATAAGCGTGTATGTGTGAACACTCTGGGTCCGGCGCCCTGCGGGCGCCTGCGACGTCAGACGTCCGGTGCAAAATACACGACCGGACCCGCGAATTGAATACCAAAGATTGTTTTCGGTCGCCGTCTCGCCAATCACCCAGACTATGAGCTTGGCACTTTATTTCGCCCCACCGCCTTGTGGGAGCGCGGCCATTTTTGCCCGCCCCCGACGTGTGAACGTTCGCGAACAAACTTTGAGCCTGGCACTTTATTTGCCTGTGATGGTTCAGGCGCCGGATCTGCGTGATCGAAACTGGCGCAAGATCGGTGACCTGGTTGATGCGGCCGAGGACGGCCGCGCTCCCGGCGCCGTTGCTTTTTCCAGCGCCTTGTGGGAGCGCGACGATTCTTACAGCGAGGCAATCCCGGGGATTAAGCCGGAATTGTTGTTCTTGCGTGTCTGACGGGTTGGCGCCTGGGATTCTCCGGCTAATTCTCCGCGCGATAATATTTTGCGGCGTCACTTGCCGGAATTACCAGCGGACTGGCGCTGGGCAGAGCGATGTCCCGGTACGGTCCTTGTGGTGCGTCAGCGGCCTGGAGCCAGCCGGTAAATGTAATCTTAACCTTGTCGGGCGGAACCTGGTCGATGCGGAGTGTTGGGGTGGGGATTCCATCCGGCCCCCAGACCCGGATGTTTGACACGAGGACATACCGCGAATACTGATTGCCGTTCATCCAGCACATTATGCAATTGATGCCGCTGTTAGGATCGACTTCACCGGGGCATCGTCGCATCCCGAACTCAGGCATCCAGATTGGGTCGCTGAACGCCGGATCGCCAATGTGCGGGTCTATCCATTCGGGATCACCGTCATGTTTGGCGGTCTGCCAGACTTCCTCTTCACCGTCTCTTTGAGCGAAGTTGTCGTAAGTGTTTGCGTAAGTCAAATCGCCGTCTATGCCGTTGGCGACGTACATGATGGTTTTCATGTGGAGCACCTTGCCGTCCTTGAATTCCGGGCCGTGATCAAACCAACTTCCACCACCGCCGCAGAATCCTACTCCGTTATATCGGCAGTCCTGGTATTTTGAAAGGCGGACGCCGGTGCTCAATTCGTTGTACTTCCAATTTGGGTTGCCGATATCTCCGTCTGCGGTTCTGTTCGCATAATCAGCCAGCGTAAAACCAAAGTCATATCCGGGCAGGATATTATGGTAGGTGTTGGTTCTTGGATCATAATCTGCTGGGATTTCGTTCGTGCAATGGAATTGCCAGTCCCAGGTGACCGTGATCGGGCCGGTCATTTGTTTTGGAAAATCGATCTTGAAGAAATAAGTTTGCTTGTTTGTGCCGAAGTTGCCGTCCGAGGCGACCATCATTTGCCCGCCGCCGACCGCTGTGGCATTTGTCACAGTTGCGATGTAGAAGGGTTCTGTTTCGCCGTCGGGAATCCAGCTTTTGCCGTTGTTCAGCGGGCTGTAAGTTTCCGGTGAAGGTTCATTTGCAAGAACCCAGTCCCAATCGGCATTGGCATTTTCCCACTTTGCACCGGTGGCCGGCTGCCCAATCAGCCATCCGTTCGTGTAGCCTTCCAAGGCCGAGAACTTGGTTTTGAAAAGAAGCTGTGCTTGTGTTTCCGAGGTGAGCAGCATCAGCGAAGCACACCCGAGAACCTTGAGGACTGTCGATGTTTTCATACCTTTCCGATTACTTTTGTTGTCTCTCCTTCAGCGGTTTGTGATCCCGAATCGTTGGACCTGCAGAATTGATGTTTTGGGGCGGGGCTTCGCCGGCGGGGCGTCAGAGAAGGGCGGGCCGCAAAGCATGTCCTCTGTTGATCATCAAACGATTGCATGCACGGTCTCAGCAAAGGCATTCTGTGTCAAGCAGAAACCTCAGCACCGCCGTCAACACGTCAATGTGCCGGCCGGTCAAATCGTTGGCCCGGAAATCTAATTGGAATGAACGAATGAGTGAATTCGGGGGTGGTCGGTGAGATTTGCGGGTTGTTCGCAGTTGAATGCTTTTACCCGTGAATGACCAACTGAATGTTTTCCGGAAGGTTGCGGGCGACCTGCTGGACGACGTTGCCTCTTAGAAGCTGGACAAGCCGGTGCCGCTGTGGTGTGCCCAGCATCAGAATGTCCACCCCAAAAGTGGCTGCAAGATCGAGGATGGTTGTGGCCGGATCGTCACTGACAGCATAGACAGGCACAACCGGCACCTGATGCTGTTCGCCGAGACGTATGGCAGTGCTCATGATCTCGGCTGCCTGGGGGTCATGTTGCCACCGTGGCGGGCTGGACTGGCTCGGCGTTGCCGGCATTGTCACTGACAGTTCTTTCACATACAGAACGTAGAGGGTGCCCTGCCGCAATCTCGCCTCCTCGAGCGCGAATCTGAGCACGGGTGTCACGCCGCGAGCAGCGACCATTATTGTTTGGCCGGGGCCGAGCTGCAGGTCAAAAGCCGGCGCCGATTCCGGCGCGACGCGCGCTGCAATTTCTTCGCTGACCGTGACGGTGCGCAGGCCTGCACGGCGTTGTGCATAGCTTCTCAGCCCAAGGCCTGTCCCGAGGACACATACCGCGAAGAACAACGCGTCGTGGTTCAACCGCGCTATCGTCAACTCGACAGCAGACAACACCAAAAAGGTGATGCTCATGATTATTCGGTTGAACCATGACATGTTGAGCTGGAGGTTGAACGAGCACGAACCGAGGTTGACGGCGATTGCACCAACGACGCCTATGGCATAAAGCCTTGCAAGGGATTCCATGTCGGCGCCGGTCACTGCCACTGTGAGTATTGGCAAGCCAGTCGCCAGAATCAGCGGCCACCATGGCACTCCGTAAGGATTCAACCGTGTAAACGACCGGGGCATTTCGCCGTCCCGGCCCAGCAAGTAAATCAAGCCGATCAAAGCCGCGATCGCAGTGTTCACCGCACTAAGGAGCAACAAGGCCACGACTATTCCAACGAAAACTCCAATGATGCGGCCGACGAAAGGGCTGCCAAATGTCAACAATGCGTATTGCTCGGCAATAAACCGCATCATGTAATCGCGATGAACCTGCGGGTCAGGAGAGTATCCCTGCGGCAGGGAAAGCATTGCCCAGCCAAGCAGCACCGTTCCCAGCACAACCTCGGCGGCAACGGGCAGAATTGCTTTGCGAGAGGTTTTTGCAACGCTTGGGCGGTCGATCGTGCTGCCCGGGTCCAGCTTCATCACGCCAGTGAGGTTTGCAATGGCCTCAACGCCGCTCAAAGCCAGAATAACCGCAACGAAATTCTTCCAGTTCACAATGAAATCGCGGGGCGGGGGCTGCAAACGCTCGGTGGTCAGGTGCGGGATGCTCATTGCGATGATGAGCAACACGGCACCGACTGTGGGCACTGCCAGCCACATGGCCACACTGCCGGAATGTTTGGGCCCGAAACCGTTGATGATGCCGATGAACAGAATCAGAGTCATTGTAGCCGCCGCAAGCTGCCGCTCCGGGATGCCAATGTAATGCATCGCACTGTTGCAGCTCAGCGCCGCCGTCACAATGAAGTTCGCCACCAACAGCAACGCGCCGATTGCCGCAAGAGTCCGGCTTTGGCTGCGGGCCGCCGAGTAAACACCGCCCCCGTCGGGGAACAGCTTGCATACGATTGTGTAATTGTACCCAACAAGGGCCGTGAGTGCGCAAACGGCGATGATAATGGGCAGCGATGCAAAGCCGGCATAGAAAAAGGCCAGCCCGATAACGTAAGCCTTGCTCGTTCCCCAATCCCCATAAAGCAACGCTGCAGCCCGTTTCCAATCGACATTGCGCGGGCGATGCACGTTGTGGATGTCCATGTCTGTAAAAATGCGGTTGCGCTACACAATCAAGCGCCGGTTTCCAATGCAACTAACCATTCCGACCTTTGCCAAAAAAAGTCATATTCACCAATGCTGCTAAAAACCGGCCCCGAAGGTCAAACCGGAAAACGGTTGAAGTGTTCGGCGTTTCCTCATGTGAAAAAGAACACCAGCCATATCAAAGCAAGCATCGGAACCAACAGCGGAATGGCATACTTGAACACGTACCCAACAAACGTCGGAACATGCGCGCGTCCCTCCTCGGCAATGGCCTTGACCATGAAGTTCGGCCCGTTCCCGATATAAGTTCCCGCGCCGAAGAACACAGCGCCAACGCTCACTGCGACCACAGACAGGCTCCAGTTGGGATGCGACAGCAAACAAGCCACACGAATCAACTCTGCAGATGCGCCGGCTGCGCCGGGGCCCAGCGAATCGCGCAACAACATCGCCGCTGCCTGCACGGTATCCGTGCCCGCCAGAGCACCAAAACCACCGGGCCCGGTCGAGTCCAACACGGCTCGCACTTGCGCAATCAGTTCGGGAGAGACGTACGCCCCGGCGGCCGTACTCAAGAACGTCAAATAGGTTGGCGCGTTGTCAAGCACACTCGATAGAAAACCTGTCAACCAGTACAATCGGCCCGGTGTAGGCGTGCCGAAATCAGCGGCGTGCAATTGCAGCCAGTCCAAAGCCGGTATCATCGTCGCGAATATGCCCATGAACAGGATTGCAACTTCCTTCAATGGATGGAAGTTGAACCGGTTCGCTGCGTGAACCCGGGGAGGAGTCACCACCCACGAAGCCACGGCAGCAGCAACCATGATCGCCTCCCGCAAGAAGGGCGGCCGTTTCAGAAAAACTGAACCAAGGATCGCAGCCAGCAAGACCAGGTTGCCCAGTCCCTCAATCCGCCAGCGGTCAGGCGGCTCGGCCAGCCGGTCGCGCACCTCGGCAGGGGCGCGCAGGTAGTTTTGCCGGTCAATCAAATAAAAAACCGCCAGCAAAAAACCAACGCCCACAGCCCACATCGGCCAGCAGTGCTTTGCGACCCACCAAAACGGCACGCCTTTCAAGTAGCCAAGGAACAGCGGCGGATCGCCTATCGGCGTAAGACAACCGCCGACGTTCGAGACTATGAAAATGAAAAACACCACATGGTGCGCCGTAAGACGGTATTTGTTCATTCGCAGCCACGGTCGAATCAAAAGCATCGAAGCCCCCGTCGTCCCAAGGAGGTTCGCCACCAGCGCACCGATCAGCAGAAACACCACGTTGGCCCGCGGCGTGCCTTCGCCCTTGACTGTCACATGAATTCCTCCAGCCACAACAAACAGTGACCCGATCAATGCGATGAAGCTGACGTACTCGTGTGCCACGTGCACAAGACGGCTTGGGGCTTTCAAACCGAACAAGTAGTAAGCAATCGTCACCATCCCAAGAGCAATTGCCACCTTGGGGTAGTGTTTGTTCCACCATACGGGGACGAGCAGCGGGGCCAGTGCTATCGACGCCAATAGCAAGCCAAACGGCGTTGCCATCCACGGGTTGGGCGAAATCACCAGCTCGGTGTGCATGAGCGATTCGTCTCGAAGTTGGTCTTCAGCTCCTTGGCCGGGAATCTCACCGACTGGTCAGACCAAGACACCCAAAGCTTCATTCCAGTGAGATTTCCGGGGCCCGCATGTTTCATGGCCTTGTGAAAACGCCCACTTCGCACAGTATTCAGGCTAAGATACATGCGGGCTAGTTGCCGGCCACCCGATCGCTCAGGAACCGCTCGAACGCCTCCCTGTCCGTCCAATCCAAAGCCGCTCGAATCTTCTTGGCAGATGGATCGGGGACCGTAAACCCTCTCTCGTCAACTCGTATTCCCAGTTCCTCCATTCGAAGCCAGCGCTCGCTGAACGCGAGATACACTGCCACCGTGTCAAACAAGGTTGTTGATTGGGTCTCAAAAGGGATGTTTTGGCCGGAACGCGCGTTTGAATCGCTCCAGACTTTGTAATTCTCCACGATGGCTCTGGCCACGGGGCTGACTGATTCTCGCACGCGCCGGTAGTTGTCGCCCTTCAAATGCACCAGCCCGCACGTGTCCAACGGCGTGATCACGACCGGCCACTCTGCGCTGAACACGTCGCGGCAAGCGGCCACGTCCTCCTTTACGTTGTACTCAGCCGCGGGGTCTTTGCTTCCTCCATAACCGCGCCGGACACTGCCGTGCATGCCCACGAAGCGGGCTTTTTCGGCGATTCGCGGTTCAAGCGCCAAAGCAGCCTTGATGTTCGGCACCGGGCCAATGGCAATGACGGTGACCGGCGCGGGTGAACGCATGATGGTTTCAATCAGAGCCCGCACGCCGTCCACGTAGATTCTGCCCGGATATTTGTTGAGGTTGTAGTCGGCAACCCAGGCCGCCTGAAGACCGTCGCCGTGCCGGTTCACGTCCAGCCCAATGCCCACGGGCACGTCAGAACGGCCCGCAGTTTCAAGGAACTTTGCCAGCAGTTTTGCCCGGTACAGCGTCTTGCCATGGTCGCCCACGACCAATTTCAGGTCCAGCTCTGGACTGCGCAGGAGGAACCCCAGCGCCCATGTGTCATCGATATCATCCCCAATGTCTGTGTCCAGAATCACCGGGACTCTCTGGCCGGGGGCAGCCTGCATGTCCGCCGCTTCAGGGGCGGAACACGCCAGACCGGCGGCCAATGCCATAAGCGTTAATTGAAACATCTTCATCTGTTCAAGGCCGCAAGCGTATGACGTCACGGCTTTGCCAGTCAATCAAAGGTAACTCGCTTTGGCGCGGCTCCGTCTCAGACCAGCCAATCATGCAGTGCCGAAATGCGCAATGCGATCTCGCGGATTTTGCCGCTTGGCCCGCCATCGAGAAAAGATGGCCGCTCCACGGCGACTTCGTTCCCCGGCCCGCATATTTCTGGATCATATGCGGGCCGAGAGGAGCCTCCCCGCGCTTGCCGTTTGTCAGACAGGCCCTGTGCCCAACCTGCTGGTTTGTGCTTTGTAAGGCTGCTTTACTTGACTGCCTTCACTTTTTCCCATTTCCGGCTTCGCCCTGAAGCAAGCACAGCATCGCAGACGTACTGCGTTTGCAGCGCGTCCTTGAATGTTGGGCTGGCCGGCTTGCCGGTGGCGACCCCTTCGAGGAAATCAGCCAGTTGATGCACAAAACTGTGTTCGTAGCCGATTGTCAGGCCAGGGACCCACCACTTGTTCATGTAAGGATGGTCACCGTCGGTGACGTGAATGCTCCGCCAGCCGCGGATGTAGCCCGGATCGCGGTGCTCGAAATACTGGAGCCGGTGTGAATCGTGCAGGTCCCAGAAGATCGACGCGTGTTCGCCATTGATCTCGAACGTGTAAAGCGCCTTGTGTCCCCGTGCGTAGCGGGTGGACTCGAATGTGGCGAGCGACCCGTTTTCGAACCGGGCCAGGAACGCGCACGCATCGTCAATGCCCACCTTCTCGACCTTGCCTGTGAGTTGATGTTTGCGTTCTTTGATGAACGTTTCCGTCATTGCGCACACTTCTGTGATCGGCCCGTTCAACCAAATTGCGGTGTCGATGCAGTGGGCGAGAAGATCGCCGGTAACGCCGCTGCCGGCGACTTTCACATCAAGCCGCCACAGAGCGTCACCGCCCTGCGGCAGGTCCTTCGAGATCGTCCAATCCTGAAGGAACTTGGCCCGGTAATGGAACACACGACCCAGCTTGCCTTCATCGATGAGTTTCTTTGCCAAAGTCACGGCGGGGAACCGGCGGTAGTTGTATGAGATGAAATTTGGGACGCCGGCTTTTTCGACGGCTTTGACCATTTGCGCGCCCTGCTGGCCGTTCATGGCCAGTGGTTTTTCGCAAATGATCATTTTGCCGGCTTTGGCTGCCGCGATTGCAACCTCGGCATGCACATTGTTCGGCAGGCAGATATCCACAAGGTCGATGTCTTCACGCTCGACCAGTTTGCGCCAGTCGGTTTCAATCGACTCGAATCCCCAGCGTTGTGCGAAGGCCTTGGCTTTCTCGGCGTTGACGTCGCCGATTGCCTTGAGAACCGGCTGGTACTCAGAGTCGAAAAAGTTGGGGAGCCTGCGATAAGCGTTTGCGTGGGTGCGGCCCATGAACCCGCAACCAAGGAGTCCTACGTTGAGTGTTTTCATTGTAGTCTTATGTCGGATTTCGTTCTGTTCTTGTTGAACCGCAGGTGCGCTCAAAAGCGATTCCGACGAGCTTATCATGCCCGGCTCAAATCGCCGGAGCGCTCCTGCGGAGGTTAAAGTGTCAACGGCGGCCTTTTGGGCGCTGCTTTTTGGCGCCTGATTTGCCAGCCGGTTTGCGCGTGGTCTTGGATGCGCCTTTTGCCTTCTTGGCCGGCTTGGCGGCTGTTGGGGCTGCTTTGCGAGCTGCCGGTTTCACGCGCGCAGATTTGGCGGGCTTGGCTGCCTTTTTCGGCGGCGCGGGTTTCACGGCTTTGGGACGCGCAACGGCCTTTGCTTTCTTCTTCACCGGCGCGCGTTTTGCCGGAGGCCGGCTTGCGGGCTTGGGCGCTGAGATTTCGGCTGCAGTTGGCTGCGGAGCCGGGGCCTGTGCGGGTTCTTCGGTCCAGCCGTGCGCATCACGGACAGCGATCATCACGGAGAGGATATCGTTCCATGTTTTCGGCTGCATCATAACTTCGTTTGGGAACATGCAGCCGTCCCAGCAAACATGCTTGAACGCGCGGGTGAGATTGCCGTTGGCGTCACGCAGCCAGAAACCAGCGTGGCGCGGGATGTTGAGCTTGCCGTTCGGGTCTGTGGGGAGGCAGTGGTGGCCTGTTTTATCGTGTGTGCCTGACCCTTTGACTGTGGCGTCGTTTTGTGCGACGTGGAAATCGATTGTCCACGGCCGAAGCTGGTCGGTGAGCTTGCGCATCGCTTCATCGAAAACAGCTTTGTCCTGCCAATCATAGTCCTGTGGCAGCAGGGCATCTTCAGGGGCGTTGTAACCGAGCAGGAACAGGAGCGTGTGCGCCATGTCGGCCTGGAAACCGAGAGTTTCGGGCCTGCCGACAGCTTCGAGGAGATTGATCGCCTGGTGCCAACTGTGCATTCCCCCCCAGCAAATCTCGCCTTCGGCAGCGAGACGTTCGCCGAAGTCTTCGGCGACGTTGCATGCTTCGCGGAAAGTCTCTGCGATGCGCTTCGTGTTTGTCTCCGGGTCTTTGGCCCAATCAGCCACACTGCACGCGGAATCGATGCGAACCACGCCATACGGGCGCAGGCCCCACTGGCGGAGTTTAGATCCTATTCTGCAGGCTTTTCGGACCTGGTTGACGAAGCGCACGCGTTCTTCGTCACTCCCCATTGCCGAGCCGCCGCCGGTGGGCGGCCAGATCGGCGCCACAACCGATCCAACAACAAAACCTTTGGCGCTGATCCGGTCGGCGATCCGTTTCAGGTCATCGTCGCTGATGTCGATGGCGATATGCGGCTCATAGAGAAATATGTCCACGCCATCGAACCTGACACCGCCGACTTCGGCTGCTGCGGTCAAATCCAGCATTGTGTCAAGACCGAGGCAAGGTTCGGCACCCGGAGAGCCTTTTCCGACCAAACCGGGCCACATTGCGTTGTGAAGTTTGGGATAGCGATTGGTTTGAGGGTTCATTTTCACTCCTGATCGGTTGAAGTTGCCGAACGCAGGCCGTGCAAGGCGACACGCCGCGGTCGGGTATTGACTTTGCGTTTCATGGCCGTCACGGTAAAAGCCTCCGACAGCCTACCAAGAGACAGTTATTGTTCAATGGAAAACTGGAGCGCACCAAAGGACGTTTTCGCTTTTGCACCACGACAGTTGCATCTATACTCCTTTGTCGAACTTGATTATGGGGTTGCGATTGTTCAACACGCTGACGCGCTCAGTCGAAGAATTCGTGCCGCTGGACCCGGAAGGCCGGCGAGTTGGCATGTATTGCTGCGGGCCAACCGTCTATGACTTCGGCCACATCGGAAATTTCCGGACATTTGTCTTCGCCGATCTGGTCCGCCGGACACTCGAGTTCTGCGGCTACGCTGTAACCCATGTGATGAATATCACCGACGTCGAGGACAAAATCATCAGGCGCATTCGGCAAACAGGCATCCCGTTGGCCGAATATACAGGCCGTTATCTCGCAGCGTTCCTCGAAGACTCAAAAACACTGAACATCCTCCCGCCTCATCACATGCCGCGCGCCACTGAACATATCGCCGAAATGCAGGACATCATCCGGCGCCTGATCGAGCGCGGTTATGCCTACCAGGCACCCGATGGATCGGTGTATTTCAGCATCGACAGATACATTGCGGCCGGCGCCAGGTACGGGCGTTTGCTCAATCTCAAACTCGAACCCCATCCCGAACACCTGCGGGTCGAGGCAGACGAATACGCCAAGGAATCGGTGGCCGACTTCGCCCTCTGGAAGGCGCGAGTGCCCGAAGACGGTGATGTTTTCTGGCCCAGCCCATGGGGCGAGGGAAGACCCGGTTGGCACATCGAGTGCAGCGCCATGAGCGTCAAATACCTCGGTCCTGCGTTCGACTTGCATCTGGGCGGCGAGGACCTGATCTTCCCGCACCACGAAAATGAGATCGCCCAAAGCGAAGGCGCCGACCTCCAAACCGAAGGCCGCCCGTTTGTCCGTTACTGGCTCCATGGGGCGCATCTGCTTGTGGATGGCCGCAAAATGTCAAAGAGCCTCGGCAATTTCTTCACACTGCGTGACATTCTCGAACGCGGGTTTGCCGGGCGCGAAATCCGCTATCAGTTGCTCAGCGGCCATTATCGCGAGCCACTAAACTTCACCCTGGACGGCTTGAGCGCCGCACGCAGCGCGCTGGCCCGAATTGACGAATGCATTGACAAGTTGCAGAACATCGCGGGCGGCGCCCATGCCCAACCGGACAGGTCAATTCTGGACAAGTTCACCGCTGCACTCGAAGACGATCTCAACATTGCGGCCGCGTGGGCTGTCGTCTTTGACTGGGTGCGCGAACAAAACCGTCAGCTCGCCGCAAACCAAGCAACACCGGCAAGCGCGGCGTCTGCGCTGGCCACATGGGAACAAATGGACCGCGTGCTCGGCGTTGGCAGGCTGTCTGCGAACAGCGTGCCGCCCGAGGTCATGGCCCTTGTGGAAGCCCGCCAAGAAGCCCGTAAGAACAAGAACTTCGCGCGCGCCGACGCGCTCCGAAACGAACTGAAAAACCGCGGGTGGCTGATCGAGGACACACCCAAAGGGCCGCGGGTCAAACGAATCCCGGCCCAGGCGTGAACCAGTCGCGCCTCAGCCGTTCCACGAACCAACGGCGCAGCTTTCCAAGCGCTCTTGCGCGGTGGCTAATCTTGTTTTTCACCTCTTCGCCCAATTCGGCGAAAGTCTGAGCGTATCCGTCAGGCAAGAATAGCGGATCATACCCGAAACCTGCAGTTCCACGGGGCGACTCCAAAATGCGACCTTCGCACACGCCCTCGAATATTAGAGGTTCCTCGGACGGCGCTCCTGTGCCCGAAGGCCCGGACAGGTCTCCGGCGTGGGCGGCAGGCTCGACCCGCGCAAGGGCGATTGCGCAACGAAACCGTGCTGTGCGCCGGTCGGGCGCAACACCCGCCAGCAACCGCAGGAGTTTTGCGTTGTTTTCCGCGTCCGTCGAGTTGCTGTGTCCGCCGCGGTCGAGAGCGGCGAACCTGGCCGAGTTGACGCCGGGCGCGCCACCGAGCGCATCGACCTCAAGCCCGGAATCGTCGGCAAGAACAAACACTGTCTGGCTCTGAAGGGGCTGTTCTGCGAGCCACCGCGCAAGGAGGGATGCTTTCTTTGCCGCGTTGCCCGCGAAAGTCGGTTGGTCTTCAACCGCCACTGGTGCAGCCGGAAAATCACGCAGCGTCAAAAAATCAAATCCCTCGCCCAAACAGGCGCGGATTTCCTCTACCTTATGTTTGTTGCGCGTGGCGATGACGAGAATCATTGGCACGGAAGCTAATCAACCATTGCCAAAATGGCCAGCCCGCATATTCCCCAGCCCGGCGTAGCCGGAACCAAAGTCGCCCAACGGGCAAAACCCAGGGCTCTTGTACCCCCCGGACCTTCAACCACGCCAAGCTTGGAAATATGCCCTGCGACTCCGTCGCTGGGAAAAGCACCCTGATCAAGCCCACACTGCACGCGGCGCTGCCGCGGATGCAGTGCGCGTTGGCGGACGC
>JARYMD010000069.1 GCA_029907285.1 Verrucomicrobiota bacterium
CGCAAACGTGTGTGTATGGCTTGGGCGCGGGCGCGGCCACGGTGGCTTTCCAACTGGGCATCACCTGGCTCTATCGCGCCACGTTCGTGCCATTGTCGGCCCAGCCGCGCACGACCTTCCTGCTGGGCAGTCTGGCGGTCATCCTGGGCAGCGCACTGGTCGTGGGCTGGCTGCTGAATTCGTTTTGTCGCGAGGCGCGCGGCAGCGGCATCCCGCAGCTCAAGGCGGCGTTCTGGAAGGATTTCGGCTACGTGCCGTGGCGGGTGGCGTGGGTGAAGTTCATCGCCGGCATCCTGAGCATCGGCGGCGGATCGAGCCTTGGCCGCGAAGGACCAAGCGTGCAACTGGCCGGTGCGGTCGGGTCGAATCTTGCCGGGCTGTTGGGCGAGCCGAAGCAGAATCGCCGGCTGGCGGCAGCGGCGGGTGCGGCTGCTGGGTTGGCGGCGGCGTTCAACACGCCTTTGGCGGCGGTGACGTTTGTTCTCGAGGAAATTGTCCAGGACCTCAACAGCCGGATTTTGGGCAGCGTGTTGCTGGCGTCGTTGCTGGGCGCGTTCGTGGTGCAGGGTGTTATTGGCAAACAGCCTTCGTTCACGCTGGGCGCAGTCGAGCCGTCGGGCTGGACCGTGTATGGGCTCGTGCTGGTAGTGGCCGCAGTGGCTGCGCTGATCGGTGTGCTGTTTCAGAAAGCCACGCTGGCCTTGCGCAATCAGCGGCAGCACCGTGCGCTGGTCGGGCTGCCGCTGTGGCTGCGGCCCGCGCTGGGCGCGCTGGTGACTTGGGCGTTGGGCGTAACGGTGTTTATTCACACGGGGCATCTGGGTGTGTTCAGCCTTGGCTACGACGATTTGTCGGCTGGGCTGGCGAACCAGTTGCCATGGAAGATCGCAGGCGCGCTGCTGGCAGCGAAGCTGGTGGCGACCATCGCGTGTTATGGGTTCGGCGGCTGCGGTGGCATCTTTTCGCCAACCCTGTTTTTCGGCGGGATGTGCGGCCTGTTTCTGGGCGGGCTGGCAGGGTCGCTGGGCCACGTGAGTGCGGCCGACCATGTGGTGCTGGCAGTGGTGGGCATGAGCGCGTGCCTGGGCGCGGTAGTGCGGGCGCCGATCACAGGCATCCTCATCGTGTTCGAGATGACGCATGAGTTTGCGCTTGTGCCCGCGTTGATGCTTGGCGCGCTGGTCAGCCAGGCACTCAGCCGCCGGCTCCTAAGGCACAATTTCTACGACGCCATCCTCACCCAGGACGGACATCGCATCGAGCACCTGATTCCGCCGCGCGACCTTGCGGGCTGGCAACAGCAGCCCGTGTCGGCCCTTGCGACGCGAACGCCAATGTTGGCGCAGAGTCTCGAACCAAGAGCGCTGCAAAAGCTGCTGCGTGACCATCCTTACGAGCGCTTCCCGGTTTGGACCAATGGCCGCCTCGAAGGCGTTCTGACACGCGCGGAGGCATTGGCGGCGTTGGCAGAGAACCGTCAGCCGCACCTTGCGCCGGCGGTAATCTGCTCACCCGATGCCAGCGTGCGCGAACTGCAGCAGCTCTTGCTCGAGTCGCCAACCGGTCTTGTGGTGGTGCGCGAAACCGGCGGCGACGGCGTGTTTGGCGTGGTGACACTGCACGATTTGCTGCGGGCGGAGATGGCGATGGGCGGCGACATGAGTGCGCATGCCATTTGACCGATGAAATTTTGGGCCCGCCAACCACGCACTAACCCGGAAACCTCACCGCCCGGCCAAACCGAAACACACGGGGGTTCATTCAGGTGAGATTCCCGGGTTCGGACCTCGGCTTGTGTCTTCCGTGCACTGCAGTTTATCCGTAACGGCCTTCGATGTACTCCGCTGTTCTGGGATCGCGGGGGTTTAGAAAGATGTCTTCGGTTCGGCCGTGCTCGATCACGCGGCCGAGGAGCATGAAGATGCATTCATCGCCAACGCGGCGCGCTTGCGCCATGTTATGGGTGACAATGAGCATGGTATAGCGCCCCTTCAACGAAAACATCAACTCCTCGATCGCACGCGTCCCGTTGACGTCCAATGCCGAACACGGCTCGTCGAGGAGGATGATCTCCGGTTTCAGTGGCAGCAGCCTTGCTACGCAGAGTTTCTGTTGTTGTTCGAGCTGCAGAGCCGTGGCTTTGCGATCCAGGTGATCCTTCAGATCGTTCCACAAACCAACCTCGGTCAGCGCTTTTTCGACCGCGGCATCAAGGAGAGACCGCTTGAGCGCGCTGGATTCGCTGTGCAGCCGGAGACCAAAAACAACGTTCTCATAGACAGAGATGGGCAGTGGGTTCGGGCGTTGGAACACCATGCCGACGGTTTTCCGGAGCTCGATGAGCGAAACGTCGGGGTCATAGATGTTCCTGCCCATGACCGTTACCTCGCCTTTGACAGTAACATTGCCGTAGCGCTCGTTAATCCGGTTGAAACAACGCAAGAGGGTTGTTTTCCCGCACCCGGAAGGCCCGATCAAAGACGTGATAATGCCGGTCTTGACACTGATTGTGATGTCGTCGAGAGCTTTGAACTGGTCGTACCAAAGACTCAGCCCGCGCGTTGCGAGACTGTATTCGAGCTTTGGCTGAGACAGGTCACCCGAATAGCCCGTGAATATAGTCATAGGTGCGTTTGTCGCGGGGTTGATTTGAAAAAATGGCCTCCGTGCGGTCCAGCTCAACAATCTCGCCGTTCCACAAGAACATGGTACGGTCGGCAAGGCGCCTTGCCTGCTGCACAAGATTGGTCACGAGCAAGATCGTCATGTGCGACTTCAATTCCTTCAGCACATCCTCGATGCGCATGGTGGTAACGGGGTCGATTGCAATTGAAAACTCGTCCAGGCACAGGATTTCCGGATCATGTGACAGTGCACGGGCGATCGTGAGGCGCTGTTGTTGTCCCCCGGAAAGCTTTGTGCCGAGGGTGTGAAGCCGGTCTTTCACCTCGTCCCAGAGCGCAGCCTGCCGCAAACATCTTTCGACCCGTGCGTCCAGCTCATCTCTATTCTTGATTCCTGCGCATCTCGGCGCAAAAGCGACGTTGTCGTAAACTGACAGCGGCAGCCCCACCGGCAAGGGCGATACCATCCCAACCTTTCGGCGCAGCGTGTGCACATCAGAGGTGCGCAACACATCCTCGCCATCGATTCTGATTGACCCGCTCACAAAGGCGTTCGAGACAAAATCGATCGTGCGGTTGAGACAACGCAGCAGCGACGTTTTGCCTGACTGGGCCGGGCCGATGACGCCGAGAATCTCTTTCGGCGCGACTGAAAAAGAGAGTCCATGGAGCACTTCGCGGTGCCCGTAGCTAAGGCGCAGGTTCTCAACGGAGATTTTTGGCTGGTTGTTCACCATTTCTTCCGGGAGCGCAGCAAACTGCGCACGATGATGGATGCAGCGTTCACGGCCAAGACCGCCCCGAGCAACACAAGCGCAATCGCATAAGGGAGCGGCTCCGGGGCATTTGTGACCTGGGTTGTGACAGTGTACAGGTGCATCGAAAGCGCCATGCATTGGTCGGTCAGCGAATATGCAAACAAAGTTCCGGGCTGGATTTTTTTGAAGAACACGGCGCCGGTGAACATGATGGGCGCAGTTTCGCCGGCTGTCCTCGAGACTTGCAGTATTACGCCTGTCAAGATGCCGCTCAGCGAATTCGGCAACACAATACTCCAAATCGTTTGCCACCGTGACGCCCCGACGTTCCAGCACGCTTCCCGGAACGACATTGGCACTGCCGCCAGAGCTTCCTTGGTGCTCGCAATAATGACCGGCAAAGTCATGATCGCAAGCGTCAGCGAAGCAGCAAGAATCGAACGCCCGATGCCGGCGAACAACACGAACGCGCCGAGGCCGAACAAGGCGTGAACAATGCTGGGCACGCCGGCAAGGTTCACGACAGCAAGATTGATGATCCGCGTGAGCCAGTTGTCCTTTGCGTACTCGTTCAGATAAACCGCACAAAGGACGCCGATCGGAGCCGAAACCGCAAGAGCAATCACAACAAGGTATATCGTGCCCAACAGTGCGGACCAGATGCCGCCTTCACGCATGCCGTGTGTTGGATTGGTGGTGAGAAACTTCAATGAGATCAGCGGTGCGCCTTTGGCAACGAGGTAGGCGATAATCGCCAGCAACGGCAGCACCATGGCGGCAACCATTGCGCCAAGAACAATTCGCGCAGCCAGTTCCCTGCGCATGTTGCGCCTCACAAGCGGAGTAACAGTGAACGGGGAAGCACTCATTGTTTTCGGACACCGCGCACAGCAAGATCAGCCAGCAGGTTCACCACGAACGTGATTGAGAACAGCAAAACGCCTATTAGAAACAACATTCGATAATGGTCCGAGCCGACCGCGGTTTCGCCCAATTCGGCTGCAATTGTTGCTGTCAAGGTGCGTATTGGATCGAAAATGCTCTTTGGAATGTTGACCGCATGGCCGGTTGCCATCAGGACCGCCATTGTTTCGCCGATCGCCCGGCCGACGCCGAGCAACGCGGCTGCGAGGAGGCCGTTGCGCGCTGCAGGAAACAGCACGCGATACACCGTTTGCCAGCGCGTCGCCCCCATGGCCATGGCAGCCTCTCGATATGAGTCCGGCACGGCCTTGAGCGCGTCTTCTCCGATGCTGACGATGATCGGCACGCTCATCAACGCCAGCAGAATGGCGCCATTCAACAGGTTCAAGCCAACCGGGGCGGGCAGGTATTCCTGAATCAGCCTGTTCATGACACTCAAACCGATAAAGCCCCAAACTATGCTTGGAATCGCAGCAAGCATCTCGATCACGATCTTGAGCGTTTCTTTGACCTTGCCGGTGGAGAACTCGGACACAAACACTGCTGCGCCTATGCCGAAAGGCACTGCAAACAGCATCGCCAGTCCGGTCACACTCAGCGTGCCGACAATCAACGCCCCGACGCCGTACCGGACATTGCCCTTGGATGTCGGATACCATTCCTGACTGAACAACACCTTTGTCCAGTCGAGCTTGCCGATCAACGGCGCGCCTTCGCGCAGCACAAACAGGAAAATGCCGAACACGAAAACAATCGCGCTCACGCCGCAAAGGCGAATGAGCAATTCGATGATTCGTTCGCCAAAGATCGCCGCCGTGGACCTTGCCATGCGCGGGCGCTTCAGATTGTCAGTCTGGCTCGCGGTCATTTTTTGTCCTCAGCAATGTTGAGCGGAATGTAGCCTGTGAACTCGACGATCTTCTGGCCCGCCGGGGAAAGCACCCAGTCGATGTACTTGCGGACATGGGCTGGCGGTTCACCCGGCGTGTACATGAACATCGGGCGTGAAATCGGATAACTCTTGTCCAGTGTGGTTTCAATTGATGGCAACACAGCTTTCTCGCCTTTCTTTCTGGCGACGGGGATCATTTTGACGCTCGGGGTGTTGTACCCCAACCCGCTGTAGCCTATGGCCCCGGGCGTGTGCGAAACCAGCTCGACAACGTCTTTCGATCCGTTCATGTCGAGCGAACCGAGTTTGAAATCGCCTTTCTTGCCGCAGACAACCTCCCGAAAGTAGTGGTATGTCCCCGAGTTGTTCTGTCGGCTGACGCGTATGATCCGGTCGGTGCGCGCCCGAGGGATGTTCGTTATGCCCAGTTGGGACCACCGGTCTATCTTGCCGCCTTCGGCATAGATTTCGTGCAGTTCTTCCAGGCTGATCGATGTGATGGGGTTGTCCTTGTGCACGTAAATGGAGAGTGCGTCGAATCCGACAAGGAACTCGCGGGGTTTCGAGCCCGAATGTGCCACGACTGCCGCTTCCTCATCGGGTTCGATGTGGCGGCTCGAGTTTGCAATGTCCGCTGTGCCGTTGATCAACGCCGCGATGCCAAGTCCCGAACCGCCGCCGGAAACCTCGACCGACACATTGGACTCCACGTTCTGGTACTCTTCGGCCCATGCTTGTGCAAGATTCACCATCGTGTCTGACCCGATATTTTGGATCACCAGAGGTTTGCCTGAAGACCCTCCGGTTCTTGCACTTGATTGCGAGCAGCCCGCGGCGCCAAGAACCAGCAACAGCGCAATGGCAACCCACAACTTCGCCTCGCGATCCCCGGAAGCCCGCGCTGCAAACACAGTGCTGTCCAAACCCAGCGAACTTGCCACCGCAGAACCAATGCCTGCACGCCGGCCTTGATTTCGCGATGACAAGGCAAATCGTCCAGGATAACCGTTACGGGGAGCTTTTTGAATTCTCCTCATGGACAGAACTCAATCTCCTGTCTCGACCATTACCGCGTCAATGAGGGCACGGAGTTGTTCATCGACAACTCGGAACGCATTTTCGCACGCGGCGCGGACGACCGGTGGCGGTCCATCGATTGCGGCCGGGTCTTCAACAGCCCAGTCAAGAAAGATGATCTTGTGCGTTTGCCGCGGGAAAAGCCGTTTTGCGTCCGGGTCCAGAGCAATCACCACGTGGTAGCGGTCCAGCTCTGGGACCTGATTGATCGCCTTGGAACGCTTGTGCGAAAGGTCAAATCCTTTTTCTTTCATGAACTCGAGGACGGTGTCAGAAGGCGCTTTGGGTTCAAGGCCGGCGCTGGCGAAAATGAAGCGTGTCTTGCGCAGTGACTCGCCGATTGCCTCGGCCATCAGACTCACTCCGGCGTTGTACCTGTCGATGAAAAGTATTCTGAAAGTGTCGGCTTCGCGGTGTTTCGAGAACTCACCGGTGCTCAAGTAAATGGTCTCTGCGCAAATGTTTCTTGCCTGGTCCGACACACGTTCCAGCCGCCGCGTTATTGTGAGGCAAGGGTCCAACGCCTCAAATGGGAGCAAGTCGTCTTTGTACATCCGTATGAGCTCTTTTCTGAGCTCGGACTTTTGGACATCGACGATGTCCTCGGTCGGAATTGTGGCGAGTGCAAGGGCGTGGTCGGCACTCAGATAGGCGCGCACAGCATCCGACAGCATTCCAATTGCGCGGTCGGCAATCCGGCTGAACCGCTCCACGGGCACAGGCACGCCCAAGGTGATTAGCTTGGCGCCTTGGTGCGCAATGCTCTCGGCGTAATCGCCAACGCGTTCGAGCTCGGTGTTCACCTTGAGAGCGGTGTAGGCAAACCGCAACGGCCGGGCGACAGGTTGCTGCCGCACCAGAAACTCCAAACACAAGCGGTCGATTTCCTTTTCCAGCTCATCGATGTTCTGATCCCGAATAATGACAGCGTAAGCCAACTGGCGATTGCGTTCCTGAAGAGCCTTGACGCAGTCGCGCAAAGCGTGACAGGCCAGATCAGCCATCCGGCCAATTGCAGACCGGATGCGGTCAAGGTCACGTTCCATAGTGGCCTCGTAGTGGCTGTCAGTTTTGCCTGAGCCGACAAACCGCGTCTGGGTGACTGGAGCCGGTGTGCTCGTGCCGTTTTCCGAGTAGGGCAATTCCGTTGCCATGCTTTTCGTTGCCTCGGCCCCGGATGTTTGATTTCCGGGACTTCGGCCTTCATCTGACCATATTCAGTGCGCCGACACAACTCCGAGTTGTTAACGAGGCTCCACAGATTTGGTGCTTGAATCGACACGTCTGTGCGGCCGGGGACGGCCGCGCTCCCGGAGAACCCGAACAAAGTGCCTGGCACTCTATTTGGGTCCTTCCTTTTTCCAGCGCGCTGCGGGAACGCGACGATTCTTCGATGCGTCATTTTTCTGCCGAGGCCATTTTCGCCTGTTTGCGGTCCAAAAGTCTCCTTGCGCTTTTGCGTTTCGTGGAGAAACTTCTGCATTGATCTGGGTATTAAACTTTTGCGAACTGCAATGGCTCAATTTGCATACAAAGCCAGAAAACGAACCGGCGAACTGGTTCAGGACGTGGTCGAAGCGGCTGATCGCGCAACTGCCCTTGGCCAGATCGAACGGCTCGGTTTGTTCCCTGTAGCCGTTGATCTGGTCAGAGGCAGCAAACCGGCGCGGTCGGAAAAAGTGCCCGTCCGCAGTGCCGCGACATCGAACCTGCTGCCGGCGGTGCTGAGGGATTTGCTGCGGCGGAAGCGCCGGCCGAAGCTGCAGGAACTGGCGACTTTCACGCAGCAACTGACGAATCTGTTGAAAGCCGGGATGCCGCTTGCGCCCGCTCTGAACAGCATGTCCAACCTCGTGTCCAAGGGCATCCCGCCAGAGGTCAGCAAGCAGCTCCGTCAAGATGTGATTGAGGGCAAAAGTCTCTCGGACGCCATGGCAAAGCAGCCGCTGATATTCTCGGATTTGTATGTGAACATGGTCCGGGCCGGCGAACAGAGCGGCGCTCTGGTTGAAGTGTTGCAAAGGCTGGCCAATCACTACGAAAGATTCGCCGAAGTGCGGCAAAAGTTCGTGTCGGCGCTGATTTATCCTGCGATTGTGTGCTGTGTTGGTCTGGTGATCATGTTTTTCTTCATGACGGTGATGCTGCCGAAGTTCATGACGATTTTCGAAAGCATGAAAGGCGTCGAGCTGCCGGCGGCGACAAGAGCGCTGATTGGACTGAGCCATTTTCTTGCCGGGTATTGGTGGACGATCCCGGTTGTGGTTGTGGCGGCTGTTGTGGCGTTCAACAGGTATCGTTCGACCGAAATGGGGCGCCGGACGATTGATCGGCTGGTTCTGAAAGCGCCGGTGATCGGGCGCGTGGTTCAGCTAAATCTTTTCGGGCAATTTGCGCGAACGCTCGGGACGCTGCTGCAAAACGGTGTTCCGGTTTTGACGGCGCTGAAGATCACCGAGCAGGTCGTGCCCAACACAATCATTCGCGAGGCGGTGGCGCGAACACGCGAGGAAGTCACCGACGGCAAGACAATCGCTCAGCCGCTGGGCCGGAGCCAGATATTTCCTCAACTGATGATCGACCTGATTCGGATCGGCGAGGAAACAGGGGATGTTCCCGGGGCGCTGAACAACGTTGCGCAAACTTACGAGAACGAATTAACGATTGCGTTGCGGGTGATGACGAATCTTATCGAGCCGGCGCTCATTATCGTGATGGCGTTGGGCGTGGGATTTCTGCTGTTCGGCGTGCTGTCCGCGATGTTCAGCATCACTGCAAACATAGCCCGGTGAACGTTTCATGACCGTTTCTCGTCACCACGGACTGCTGCGATGCGGAGGAAAGCGTGTCCGGGCGTTCACGCTTTTTGAACTGATGGTTGTGGTGGCCCTGCTGGGCATCGTGGTGTCGATCAGCCTGCCGTCGTTTCTGCATGCTGTGCGAAAGAGCCCGTTGCGCCAAGCGATGAGCGATCTCGAAGAAGCCTGCAACAGAGCGCGGATGATGGCGATTATGGAAGGGCAGCCTTCTGAAATCGCGATTCGCGCTGCTGACGGGATGGTGCAAGTCAGGCTATTCCGGGAAACTGCGCCGGATGAAGAGCCGGAGTCGGGCGCAGTCGGGTCGGCCGAACCAATCGGAACCGCAGTGCAGCCGGGCGGATCGCCGTTGCCGGTCGGTGTCGCGCCGGTGGTGTTCAAGTTGCCGTCCACGGTCGCGTTCAAGAGTCTTGTGGTTAACCTGCAGGACATGATGGACACTGAAGAAGCCCGGGTGCGGTTTTTCCCGAACAGCACCTGCGACGCATTCCGTGCCACGCTGTTGTCTGAGGACAACGAAGAACGCACCATTACCCTCGAGGTAACAACTGCGCGAAGCATTATCGAGGTCATCAGATGAACACCGAATCAAGGAGTTCACAGCACAGTGCCCGGCAGGGGGCGTTCACGCTTCTGGAGGTTCTCATTGCGATGGGGATTTTTTTCATGGCGGTATTCGCCATTCTGGACCTTGTGGCTCAAAACCTCAGAATCGCTCGCGGTTTGCGCCTTGGCGAAATCGAGTTCAGCTCGGTTGCTGCTGAGTTGAGCATGACGAATCGGCTGACCGAAGGCGCAACCATGGGGGATTTTGGCGACCTGCGTCCCGGCGCTTCGTGGACAGCAGAGACGCAGTTGTACTCGTCGAACGGCCTTTTCAAGGTGGACATTGTGGTGGACTGGCCGGACAACGGGCTGGTGCGGCAGCGCAAAGGCAGCATTCTGCTCTATCGGCCGGATTCTCCAAATCCGGCATTTGCAAGGTGAAAGCGGTTTCGACAACACATTGCTGCGCAGGCGCTGGCAGCTTCGCCGCCGACAGCACGGCAGGCACGCACAGGCCGAGATCGGCCTTTGCTTTCACGATAATCGAGTTGCTTCTTGCGATCGGGATATTCTCGATGGTGTTGGCCGCGGTGTACTCGACCTATTCGGCGATTCTTCGCGCGTCCAAAGCAGGAATAGACGCAGCCACGGACATGCAACGGAGCCGTATCGCTGCAAGGACCGTCGAAGACGCGCTGGTTTCCGCCGTCATGTTCGCAAGCAACCCGAGCTTGTACGCTTTCATTGTTGACAGCAGCGACGAGCATGCGCTGCTGAGTTTCGTGGCGCGCCTGCCGCCGTCTTTCCCCAGCAGCGGCTGTTTCGGCGACCAGGTCGTTCGACGCGTAACGTTCGCGGTGGAGAACAGCAGCCAGGGCGGGCAACAACTGATCCTTCATCAGGCGCCTCTTCTGCAGACCAACGTTGTTGACACTGACCAGCAAACGATTGTGCTAGCGCGCGACGTGGCCACTTTCATGGTCGAGTTCGCCAGGCAGCAAGGCACCGGATACGAATGGACAAGGGAATGGAAACAGACAAACCAATTGCCGCGAGTGGTCAGGTTTGCGCTTGCATTTGGCCGTCCTGACAGGCCGGACAAGCCTTCGCAGCTTACGGTGCGCACGGTCAGCATCCCGAGTTCAGCAGTGCCAGTGGATTCCCAAACGATGCCGGGCAGAGGTGGGCAGCCGCCGGTTGTCGCTCCCGGCACGACCCAGCCCGGTCAGCAGGGCCAGCCCGGCACACAACCGCCTGTTGCGTTGCCGCCGGGCCAGACCGGAGTTCCCAGACAACCTCAGCCGAGAAACAGGCCTGATCAAGGCCGCAGCGCTCGTGCACGACTTGGAATTGCCGGTGGAACGCGGCACGCGCAAAAAGAGGAACGCGGCGGTTTTGCCATCATAATCGTGTTGATCGTGATAGTCGTGCTCGGGATTCTTGCGGGGAGCTTTGCGTTTGCCATGAAAGTCGAAACGCGCCTTGCTGCAAACGCAGGAAACGAGGCTGAACTGGAATGGCTTGGCAGGTCGGGGGTCGAACTTGCACGGTACGTCCTGGGGCAATCCATGAATTCCCCGTACACGGCGTTGAACCAGATATGGGCGGGCGGCCCCGGCGGCCCAAACGAAACGAACTCGCCTCTGGTGAACATCAAGCTTGAGGACAACCAGCTTGGTGACGGGCGGTTTTCGGTGAAGATCGTTGATCTGGAACGCAAGTTCAATCTGAACTGCATGTTACCAGAGATCGAAAAGCGGCTCATTATCAACCGCGCGTTGACCTTGATGGGGGTTGAAGCCGGCGACGCCGAAACAATCCAGGATTCGATATTCGACTGGATCGATCCTGATGACAAACCGCACCTGAATGGGACCGAGTCCGACTTTTATCTTGGCCTCAATCCGCCTTACGTTTCGAAGAACGGGCCCATTGATGATCTCGCGGAGCTGCTCCTGATCCGGGGAATCACGCCGGAAATCTACTGGGGGCCGCGCGCTTACGGCCACAGGTTTCATATGCCACGGCCCGGCAGCCGACCCGGCCCAGAACCGTCCGGACAATCATATCCATTCGGGCTTGTGGATTTCTTCACGCCGCTCTCGAACGGGCGGATCAACATAAACACTGCGCCGGTTCATGTCCTGCAGCTCTTGCCTGGCATAGACCAGAACGTGGCCGAGAACATAATACGCGCCAGGGCCGGGCCGGACGGCGCAGAAGGGACTGAAGATGACACGCCGTTCCTGAACGTCGCCGGATTAAACCCGGCTGTTGTTCCGGGCATAATCCCTGAAATGGTGGCGCGCTACGCGATGATCTGCTCGGTGCAAAGCAGCACTTTCGAGGTCACGGTGGACGCGCAAATAGGCAATACGCGGCGCACTTTTGTCGCCATAGTCCGGCGGAACACGCCACGGGATGTGCCCGTGTTGCAGTTCAGTTGGTACTGAAAAACCAGCACCGATCCGGCAACCGCAGACACAGCAACCCGTCTTTTGCAGATCAAATGGGCAGAGTGGTTGTAATAACCGGGACCGACACCGGAGCGGGCAAAACTCTGTTGACAGCCCTGCTTCTTTGTCATTTGCGCAACGCCGGTTGCCGGGCGCTCGCAATGAAACCGTTTGCAACGGGCAACACTGCAGACGCCGACCTGCTCGATCGCCTGCAAAACGGCGAGTTGCCTCGCGCCTTGCTCAATCCGTTCTTCTTCAAAACTCCGGTTGCCCCGATCGTAGCAGCGCGCACAGAGGGCAAGACAGTTCGGCTCGCCGACCTTGCAGCAAAAGTCGAACAAGCTGCTGCAAAGTGCGATTTGCTGTTAGTCGAGGGTTGCGGCGGGCTGCTTGCGCCTTTGGCGGAGGATTTTGATCTTCTCGACCTGATACGAGCCGTGCCGATGCGCGTCATTGTGACCGCGCGAAACCGGCTCGGCGTGCTCAACCATGTCCTCCTGACCCAGCGGGTACTGCTCAGTGTTGGTTTCGAACCCATGGCAATCGTGCTAATGGGGATCGGCCGTCCGGACATCTCCGTGGAAACGAACGCGGCAATTCTCAGGGAATCCGATCCCACAAAGCTCGTTCTCGAAATCCCGTATCTGGGTCGTGCTGCCAACAAGCCGGCGGTGATTCGGCAAGCTGCAATTCGCCTTAGCCACCCGCTTTCTTTGCTTGGGGACCTTGCGGCATCGGATTGAATTGCTGCTTCAATGGGATGGCAGGCATTCGTCTGAGCGTGCGGTTTGCCGGGTCCACGAACGCCTATGGATTCCAGGGCCGTACTCCAAGCCCGGAAATCTCACCGGTCACCGCCCAGATGCACCCATGCTGTTAGTCCGATGAGATTTCCGGGTCAGGGCAAAGAGTCATCTCTTTCGTTTGGCTATCTGCTCGATCGTTCGCACCAGCTCGATGAGGGGCGGTGGCGCATCGGCTTCGCCTATTGTGACAGTGTGTGGCAAGCCGTTGTCGGGAACCGCTTCGATTGTGTATTCGAACCTGTCTGGTTGACGCGTGGCCGGCGCATGTGAGGCAAGATCAAGCAAGCGCGCATCCGAAATCAGTTTTTTCAAAAGCGCAGCTTCATCTGGCGCGAGATCGCCGGTGTCAACAGTAATCGGCGGGCGGCGAATGCCAGCGAACCCACCGCTTCTGGACAAGGTCAGGCGCATTGATCCACGCCTGTATTTTATCCCAAAAACTTCCCATGGCGAACATCAAATCACGCCCACCTGTTCCCATGCGGACCGGACTGCCTGTTGTTCTTTGCTGGCGGGGCCGCAAAGAGCGCCTGCGGAATCTATCGTGGCTTTTGCGGCCGATCTGAAGTCGGACGTTGGACGCAGCCGGTTGCAAAGGGCATCGTACCAAATGCGGCCTGCGGGGTCCCACGCGTAACCGCCGATCTGGGTTGCGGCGATGTAAAAAGCGCGATTGGGAATCCCGGAATTGATGTGCACGCCGCCGTTGTCAGCCTTTCCCTTGTAATAGTCATTCATGTGAGCCGGCTGGGGGTCCTTGCCAAGATTCGGATCGTCGTAAGCCGTGCCCGGGGCTTTCATGGACCGAAGCGCTGTGGCTTTCACGTTCTTTGTGAACAGGCCGGCGCCTATGAGCCAATCGGCCTCGGCAGCCGTCTGCTTCAGCGACCATTGCTTGACAAGCACGCCGAACACGTCGGCAAACGACTCATTGAGTGCGCCGGCCTGGCCGTAGTAAATCAGACCCGACTCGCACTGTATGATGCCATGCGTCAGC
>JARYMD010000006.1 GCA_029907285.1 Verrucomicrobiota bacterium
CGGTTGTACAGGCTGGCTAATGAACAGTTCGAAGGTGGGTTCATGTCATTTTCTTCGAGATCATGATGTCTGGGGCTACAGGTGCCTGGACGGTCTTTGGCTGAGTCGGAAGAGCGGTGCAAGGCGAATCCCGGGGATGCTGTTGGGAGAGGGGTATGTGTTGCGTGACAGGCACGATATCGTTCATGAAACGTCAGATATTGGGGGGGCGAGCCATTCCGGAAGCTTCTCGGACGGCGTCACAGTGGTTTATTCGCCTCGAGAATTCTCAATACCCTCAGAGTCTCGGTCACGCTCCATGCCTGAGCGTCGCATCCGCGGAGGGTGTGAGGCGCGTCGCCGTCCATGATTTCGGGGAGTTGTCCGACACAACCCTCGAGCAAAAGGCGCTTTGCACTGCACAGGTATGCCATTGCGGCAGACACCGCAGCGGGCTCGAAATCCCATGCCCGCGCAAGCGCTTCGCAAAACACAGGCAGCATCCAGACCCACGCCGTCCCGTTGTGATACGCGGGTTTCCGGCGAGTATCCTCGTCGCCTTCATGTCGGCCAAAGTAGGGGTTGTCAGGGTTATTCAACAATCGCCCACCGGGACCGTAAATTGGCAGAGGCGGGCTGACCGGCAGTGGAGCAAGCGACCTAAGTCCACCGGGCACCAACAAATGGCGCTGTGCGGCAGCAACGCACATGCGAGCTTTGCCGCCTTTGAGCAGGCCGAGCGCAATGGGTACCAGGCAGTTGCTTCTTAACGCCTCGTCATGGCGTGCCACGGTGGCAGGTTGACCAGCCGGAGCAAGCAACAGATCAGCGAACCACCCTTTCTTTTCGAGCCAGAACAACCGGTCCATCGATTCGAGTGCGCGGTCGGCAAGAATGCCCCAGGGCTCGGCGGTGGGCGGCACATTCAGGCCTTCCAATTGTCGAAGCAGGCGAATCCAAAGAGCTTGAATTTCGATTGGGTAACCCTCACGCGGTGTGCACGGAGGAAAATTCGTGTCCATCCAGGTGAAGTGGCTCGGGCTCCATACAAGCGCCGAAGCCGGGTCCACCCTGATTCCATTCGGCGTGCCGCGCAGGTACGAGCCGGCAATGGATCTTAGAACATCAACAATGCTACGGCCGGTTGAATCAACGCTCTTTTTGTAGAACGACTCCGCACTCGAGCGCCGCGTTGTTCCCGCCGAACCGCCAGCCGCGGCCAAAGCAAGCGCGTATTCATCGCACGCAAGGCCATACCAAAGCGGCGCATCCGAAGAATCCCGGTTGCCACCGTGTTCCCCGATGAGCATGTTTGGCAATGTTCCGTCCTTCTCGAATCGTCCGAACAACGCGAGCAAACTCTCGGCTTCTTTCAGCCGCCCGAGTGAAATCAGCCCGCGCGCTGCTATGAGCGAGTCCCGCCCCCATTCGAGGAACCATGGATAACCGGCGATTACAGACCACGCAGAACCTCGGCGGGCCAGGAAGCTATTTGCCGCGGTTGTCAGCGTGGTTTGCAGGTCCAAAGTGGTCACACGCGAATGTTTTCGCGGCTCGCCGGCAAAGGCTCCGAAACCGGATCGAATTTCATCTGCAGTCGGCTCGGTCGAATCAGCGCAGGCGACCACATGGACGCTTTCGTCTTCTCCCAGCGACAGTTCGAACCATCCCGGGCTGTAAGCTGCGCCTTCGGCTGTTAACCCGCGAGTTGCTTCGACGGGATGTGGAATATGTTCGCACCATTCCGGCTCGGGATGGTATGCCATGAGCGTTGACTGCCCGGGTTCTGCGAGGCGGTTGCGGGGTTTATCTTCCTGACCGTTGCTTCGCATTGCCCAAACACGGAGTTGGCGGTCCGCCGCGGGCGAAAACTCAAAGCCAATGTACGCGCATGGGCCCGCCCAATTGGCCGCCTGTTTGGATTCGATCGGGCGGCAGTGGCTTGCAAAATGATGTTCTGCGCCGGGAGTCCGAGAGGTTTCCTGATGAAAATTGCGGTCTTCAATGTCAATACGCACCGTCAGTCGCACATCGTGAACAGGTGTTGTCCTGCCGGATGCGCTTTGGTTTGCGTGTTTTGTCTGGTGGCGCATGTTGCCGGGTGCGAGCCTTGAAAACTTCAGCACAGTTGTGTTTCGGCCTTCCAACATGCACGCTTCAACAAGAATGCCGACCAGCCGCCCGTCACCGGCCGGAACATGAAACATCCAGCGCGCAGGCGGGCCGGGATCGAAATCCACCAGATGCCTTGCATCCAACGGCGACAAGAAACCGTCAGCGCTTGTCCACACGCGCGCGCGCTTCGCAAAAACGTGCCGATCGACAGGATGGTCTGCGCTCAGATTCGCGCCAAGGAGACAGTCGTACTTCGATCTGACCGAGCCAAAATCGAGGCAGAAACGCGCCATTGCACCCCGGCCGTTTGTGAGCAGCACTATTCTGTCCTCCGGATATCGCAATTTGACGGGCCCGGCATTCGTGGAAGTGTCCAGAAACTCAATTCCTGCTGTTGTCTCAGCGGGTTTGTCCGCATAACTCTCAAACCGCAACACCGCCGTGCCCGCGCTTCGCCGCGGCGGATAGCACGCCACGTGTCTGTTCCCAATTCGTTCAGAGCGGGCCTGCCAATGAGCTTTTGCCTCCTGTGTTTCAATGTTCACGTGGAAAGGACTCGAATGCTCGATCACCAGCCAGTGATCCACTGGCACAAGCGTCACCCGCCTGCTGTCAGAGACCGTCCAACAAACCACGCGCGGGAACAGTCCCCGCGCTGCTTCGAGTTTTTCCAGCAGAACGGTAGAGCGCGCCTTGTCAGTTGATTCCGCTGAACAGGAAGTTTGTCCGTGGTTCGCATTGGCAAAATTTTCTTCAAGGCGCGTTGCCGCACTCAAAAAGGAGGCAAGGTCGCGTTCCGCCCAATCAGCAAGCGCGTCAATTTCAGCAGGGTCGATATGCTCCGGTGGAACATGGCTCGTCAAAACGCTCAACGCGATTGCGCGTGCTGCACATCGTCTTCTGTACGCCTCGCCGCTGAGTCCGTGCGGCGTCGCCGTCCTCGCAAGGCAGTAAGCCGAAGCCGGGGGAAGATCGAAGACGGCCTTGTCCGCTTTAACCACCGTGTTGGGCGGCGACTGGTTCAACAGGTCCACTTCGAACCCGGCCGGCGCAATTTGGTTCATCGTCAACTCGATTCTCTGGCGTGCGCTCGTGTCGGTGTTGACAAGCACCAGCACCGAATCGAGCCCTTCGCGCGACGTCCTTTTGAGTGCATACACGGGCGAACCGGGAGGGCTGAGCCGCTCGAGATGCGCACCATCGAAAAAACACGGGTGCTCGGCCAAAAGGCGATTCAACCGGGCCAATTCAGGGACTATGTTGTCTGCGTTTCCCCATGCCATCCCGCTGCTCCCATGCACGTCCACCTTCTCCTTCGCCAGCCATTCAACGCCGCAAGTGAAACCGAAACAACCGCTCACACTTGTCAAACCACAGAGCCGATTTCGCAAGAGCGACCATTCCCGCCCGCGAGCAGCAAGTCGCGGATTGTCGTGGGTTTCGGAATAATGAACGAGCAGCCCCACACTTCGGCTTTGCTTGATTGCATGGTCAAGGTACCCGGAAACCTGCAATCCATCGTAGTTTTGGAACAACTCCGAGTATGCCCATTGAAACCCGCCTTCAGTCAACAGGTCCTCCGTGATCTCCCACGCGCCGCCGAGGCCTTCGAGGAAAAACACCGTGTCCGGGAATTCCATGCGCACCTTGGCAATGATGTAGCGCCATACATCCCGCGGCACAAAATAACCCGCGTCACATCTGAAACCGTCAACGCCCCGCCGACACCATTCAATAAACACATCAGCCAGATGGCGCCGCAACTCCGGATTTGCATGCTCCAACTCGACAAGGTCCTCCCAGATCACGCCCCATGCACCTGGGCTGACAAACGTGCCGTCGTGTTTTCGCATGAACCATTCCGGATGCCGCCATTGCAGCGTCGATTCCCAGCCGGTGTGGTTGATCGCCATGTCAAGAAACACCCAGCCGCCCCGCGCATGCACCGCACGTGTTAATTCTCGAAACTGGTCAACACCCGTCGTTTTCCGATCAAACTCGATCAGCGCCGGATCAATCGCCAGCAAGTCCCCCGCGGCATACGGACTCCCAAAACGCCCAAACCGCGCGTAGGTCGTCGGAACCGGATTCACCGGCAGCAAATGAAGAATCCTGCAGCCAAGCGTGTCGAAAATGTGCGGAAGTTCGCGCACCAGATCGCGCAGTTTCCCCGACGGCGGAATCACAGTATAGCCTTGCGCATCCAATTGCCGGAGCCGGTGCTCGAGCGCTTCGTTGCTCGCTGCCGGTACGCTCTTCGTCGGACCGAACATTCGCGGAAACGCGCAGTAAAGGGTGTTCCATGTCCGGCATGCATTGGGCTGAACGTTGATCCCGACATCCGGCCCGGCCGGCCAATGTTGCCAGCCGCGAGTGTCAACCGCATATGCCTTGGCGCGAAAATAGCCAACCTCAACCAGCGGGAGCTCCACCTTCCACACATTCCCCGCGCAACGCATCGGAATGTCGTGCCATGATTTTGCGATGGGAGGACGCCCGTGCTCAACCTCCGACAGTATTTCCTCGCGCAAAGCGTCGGCGCGTCCGAGGTTTGTCCTCAGAAAAGCGCGCCATCTGTCCGGCCACGGCTTGCCACTCGCAACCCGCAGCTTAAAACACACCGAGTCGCCTGCAAACTTGACCAGGCGTTCGCCCGTGCGCGGTTCCTGCTCAAACTCGTGCATTGCCGCGGGTCTTATCGCCGAATCGGGTCTTTCGCGCAACTTCGGAAACATCCGGTCATGTTAACTGCACAGCGGCGCTTGATGACCGTTGCGTTCATATTGGACCAGCCTGCACGGCAGGCAGCGCATGCTGAATTATTTCGTTCGCCCCGGCATTTCTTTGCCGAGAAATGAACCGGCCGTGAAGCGGCCACAATTTGGCGACGCGGGCAAGACGCCGAAATGTGCAATGGGCAGCTCGGCGTTCTGACACCGCGCTCATGGCCGGTCTGAGGTGCAGCCTCGCCAAGCAGAGTTTGATTTTGACTGTGAAGCGTCTAATGTTGCGCAGTGATTGCGTTGATTGATTACGGAGCTGGAAACCTCCAAAGCGTGTTCAAGAGCCTCCGGCACGTCGGCGCTTCGGTCCAGTTGATCGCGCGCCCGGAAGAGCTTCGCGGCGCAAGCGCGCTTGTGCTGCCCGGTGTCGGCGCATTCGACGATTGTCTGAACGCCATGGAACGACAGGGCCTTGCGACTGCCTGTCGCGAATTCATTCAAAGCGGGCGGCCTTTTCTCGGAATATGCGTCGGGTACCAGGCCCTGTTCGAGCGCAGCGAAGAATTCAACAGCCGCGCACCCGGACTCGCAGTTTTCAAAGGCAATGTCGTCCGGTTCAGCGCCCAGCACGGCATAAAAACGCCCCAGATCGGCTGGAATCAGTTGGACATTGTCCGGCCCGATTGCCCCCTGTTTCGCGGTGTTCCCTCCGGAAGCTACGTGTATTTCGTCCACAGCTACTTCCCAAAGCCAGTTGACGAGTCGATCGTCGCCGCACGAACAGTATATGGCGAAACATTCGCCTCAGCCGTTTGGCATGACAACGTTGTCGCCACTCAGTTCCATCCGGAGAAAAGCCAGGACATCGGCCTCTGCATGCTCCGGAATTTTGTTGAATGGGCCGAACAAACGTGACAGGACAGAAATATCAGGGAGCCTAAACATCAACCGCAGAAAAATCGGTGGCAGCAGAGCAAACCACAGAATACGCCAAACACGCGAAAACGAATCGTTGCACCGTGGCCGTGCTCGAAGGGTGGCAAGGCCCGGCCCACACGGGCCTGAGCCACCGGTCCCGGTAAGTTCCGCCGAATCATTATCAAGGCCGCGGCCTGAGGCTGGCTATGCGTTTCCCAAGGTCCGGGCCGATGTCCTCCTGGTAGAAGTAGGCATCGCGGTCGCCACCTGTGCTCCAACTGTGCAGAAAAAGTGTATTGTCAAATTTGATCCACCTCGCCGACCCATCCATGTGCACATGGTTGCCTCCGACAGGCGCCCCTGACCGTGCCCGGTGCGGCGGCATCCCCTTGAAAGCCGTGTCACGGCCGCCGCCCCATTTGCCGTCGATCTTCATCATCGCGTCGGCCGCCAGAACCCAGCCCGGTTGCGACTGGCCGGCTTTGATCGGGCTGCGCGAATCGAATGTCCCGGCCGGGTTCATCCACTTCGGTATCCCGCCAAAATACTGATATCCAATCACCCATTGATCGTATTCTCGTTCGTACTGGGGAAAATCAGGACGGCTCGGGCAGGTCCAAATTTGAGGCGATTTGTTCGAGCTGATCGTGAGTCCAACCGTGGCCGCCGCAGTGCGCTCGGGCGGGTTAAGGCAAATCTGGACCTGGCCAAACCGCGCTTCCACGACCTTGTCCGCGTTGTCTTCTGCGTACACAATCATGCCCACCGCAATTTGCCGCAGGTTGTTGAGGCAGGCCGTCCTTTTTCCGGTCTCTTTGGCGCGCGCAAGCGCTGGCAGCAGCATCCCGGCAAGTATCGCTATGATCGCGATTACCACCAGCAACTCGATCAAAGTGAACGCGGCCCGTCTCAAAACCCCGGCTGTGAGAGGCATCGGCCCACATCGGTGGCCTCTTTTCCCGCTGCAACCAGACCCGGCCCCGAACGGCCGATCTGCCGAACCGCCATGATTTACGGTTTGCATTGGATTCACCGGAACCATGCGTGCTGCCATTCCGCGTTTCTCAGCGTTTCATTGCTACCTTTGACGGCAACTATTGTCAACGATTGGCTCTGCACGCGCCTGTGCGTCAAGCGCAAGCTCAATCGCAAGAAAGGTGTGGCTTTGCGGCATCGCGTTTTCGGTCCTGTCCAGACAATCGCGGATCAATCGGCCGAAATACGGGAACCCGACTTTGCCATGCACGGCCAGATGGTGTTCCCCCGTGCGGTCCACCAGATACACATGATCGCCCTCGAATTCGCGCCCAATATCAAGGTATTTCCTCAGTTCAATGTATCCATCAGTGCCAAGAATAAACGTTCGGCCGTCGCCCCATGCACGAAGTCCATCCGGCGTGAACCAATCCACACGGAAGTATTGTGTTGCCCCATTGTCGGCAATCAATGTCGCGTCCCCGTAATCTTCGAAGAATGGATGATCGGTGTGATTGTAATTTGCAACCTTGCTGTGCAGAACCCGCGCTTGCCTGGCTCCGGCATAAAACAAGAACTGCTCAATCTGGTGGCAGCCAAGATCAACCAAAATCCCGCCGTACTTGTCCTTTTCCCAGAACCATGCCGGGCGGCTCGGCGCGTTAACGCGGTGCGGCCCCAATCCGAGCACTTGCAGCACGCGCCCTATTGCGCCGGACTTGATCAGGTCACCGGCATGTTCTGCCGCCTCCGAGTGCAGCCGTTCAGCGTAGTAAACGGCAAATTTGCGCCCCGTCATCTTAACCATTTTCCTGGCTTCTTCGAGCTGAGCGCGGGTCGTGAACGGTGGTTTGTCAGTGAAATAATCTTTGCCATGTGCCATGGCTTTCACCCCCAACGGCCCCCGAAAACACGGGATTGGCGCGCTCGCTATCAGGTTAATGTCGGGCGCCTCCAACACTTCCTCTTCGCATCTCGCGGTTTTGGCACCCGGGTATGTTCGACAAAACTCCTCGACCCGCGCAGGATCGGGATCGTAAACAAGGGAGATTTCCGCGCCTGCCTCGCGCAAGCCGTTGCACATCCCGTAAATGTGCCCGTGATCAAGGCCAATCGCGCCAACGCGGAACTCACCACGCTTGCACACCGGCTGTGCCCGGCCCACAGGGGCGTACCTCATCCCATCCGCCTTTTGCGAACTCGAAGGACCATTCATAACAGAGCTTGCACCACATGCTAAACTTCGGGCCTGACACCATGTCAATCTGCATCGGATTCGCGAAGGAGCTTCGAGCCTGACACCGTGTCAATCCGCATCCGGTTCGCCAGGTGGAGATGCCTCCTGAGGCAACGAGTCAAAAGGTTTTGGAGGATTCATCGTGCTGAACCGCCAGCGCCCAGATTTCAGCCGAAGCGTTACAGTGCCCACATCGCTGCAATACAACACCGGCACGCCAATCTTCCCAAGCCGATTTCGAACCGCGTCCCCAGCCCTTGCGTACGACGGCAAGTCGGCGTCCGCAATAATCACCAGCTCAGGATTCACTGCCTCGATCAACGACTCGCTCAGCGGTTCTCCTCTCGAAGGCAATCCGGTTACGATGATTCCGCCACGACCAGGTCCGCCACGCTCGATCAGTGCTGCCTGCCCCTCCGGACCAAGATCGGACAACAACAACACCCGCACGCCCCCCGGCTCCCCGGCCAAAACAATCGCGTTGTCGTCAGCCATCGCGAACGATTCGCCGCGCTCAGGATGAACCACGCGCAGTCCGGCCACAACATCGCCCGAGCAGAGCTGCCGCCACCGGCTCGGTTCCTGTGCCAATTGCGCAATCAACTGCCTGTAGCTCGGCGATCTCGACCGGTTTTGCCCGGTGCAAACTGTTGCCACCCGAAACTCCTCGGCGATCAAGCTTGCACCTCCAACATGCCGGACATCGCCGTGTGTCAGCACAATGCACGGCAGGCTCGAAAAACCTCTGGATTCAAGGTAAGCTTTCACCACATACGCCGCTGATTGTTCGTCTCCGCAATCAATCAAAAGATCGTTTGCCCGGCCCGGGCCATCAATCACCACTGCGTGCCCTCCGCGCATGGGAAGGATTGAAACTGTGACCTCGCCTCGGCTGCTCAATGCGCCAACGCACAACACAACAAACAGCGTGCACGCAGCCAAAATCAGACCGGCGCGCCACCGGCGCGCATGAGGTCCCCGAACACCCGCCGCCACCAGCGCCAAATAATACGCGCACACCAACCCAACGTTAGGCGTCGGAACCCGGAAATACGCCCCGGGCAGCTCCGACCCTCTTTCGCTGATCAGCATCATCAGCCGCATCCAGAACCATGCGCTGTTGTTGAACAGCTCAGATACCCAGCCCGCCCACGCCCCGCAAAGCAAACTGCCCAGAGTGCATGTCAACGCCAAACCACTCAACGGCACCATGACAAGGTTCGCCGCCAGACTCACCGGCGTGACCAAATGAAAATACATGGCAATCAAAGGCAATGACCCCAGCCATGCCGACAGCGACACCGCAAAGGCGGTTGCCATACCCCGCAGCCCCGAAATCGCCCACCGTTTCCACACCGGCAAAAGTTCCTTGGGCACCCATGGATCGCTCCGGATCATTGCCCTGATCCGCTCCATGAGCGGTTCGCCCAGCAGCGCCATGCTCAACACGACAAAAAACGAAAGTTGAAACCCAGCCTGAAACAATTGCCTCGGGTCCCACACAAGAATCAAAAACGCAGACGCAGCCAGCGAGTTCAGCAGATCGCCCGGCCTTCGCAACGCCCAGCCCACAACCACAACCGTCATCATGATGCTCGACCGGATCGCCGACGCCTGCCAGCCAGTCGCCGCCGTGTAGAACCAGATTGCTGGGATGACGATGACGCCGCAAACACTCCGAGGCACACGAACAACGCGCAAAACCGCCACGAGAATTGTCGCAACCAACGCCACGTGCAACCCGCTGATCGCAAAAATATGCATCATCCCCGTCTTCATGAACGGTTCCGACACCTCGTCTGTCAAAGCCGTCCGCCAACCGAGCGTCATTGCCCACAACAACCGCAACGGTTCGTCTTCCGCGGGCAACCCGCGCGCCAACGTTTTCTGCGCCCACCCGACAAATCGATCGCTCAGTGGTGGATGCGCTTTCTCCTGTCTGTTGTCAATGAATGTCCAGTTGTTGGTTGAACGGGTCTGCAGCCGGTAATAGATGCCCTGCCAGCGCAAGTAGCTGCGATAGTCAAATAATCCGGGCGCCGCAGGACCAGGCGGCTGCTGCAGAACTCCAAAAACCTCGACCGCCCGGCCCGAAAAGTATTCCCGCCCCAGCACACCCGGCACATCAGCAGCGATCTTCCCCGACACCCGCTGCCATGTGCCGGTGCAGTTGATCGAGTCGGCCTCGATCACCGCCAGCGTGCGCCATATTTCCTTCCCATTGCGCCACCGTATTCGATGGGTTGGCGTTTGGATAATCCTGCCCCGGACCCGCGCAGTCTCAATGTTCTCACCAACGATCAGTCGAATGTCGATTGGCGACAAAACCGTCGTTTTGCACGTGACATTGGCCGCGCCTGCCAACAACAACAACGGACCCAGCACAACCGGCCTGAGCCGCGCCGACAACAATGCAGCCCCAAGAGCAACAAACGACAGAATGAAAAGTCCAACAATTGGCGGTGCGACCCACGCGCCGATCACCACCCCCACTGTGTACCAAAGCAAAACAGGCAGTATTGGACGCTTCACCGCTGGCTGCCGCCCGCCGGATCAATAACAACCCCGGAAATTGGTGCTCCGTCCGCCCCAATAATCCTCAGATTCAGCCCACACCCCAGAGTGTGCTGCGTGATCTTCGCCAATAAATCATTCCAGCCAGCCCTTAGTTTCCCCTTTGCCCTGTCTTGTCCGGGAACAAGCCCGCGCACGGCATTGTTTGCGTGAACCAGCTCGCCGTTCACCCACAGTTTGATGCCGTCATCTGACCCGATCGAAAAGATCACATCCTGATCTTTCGGCGAGTAAACGCGCGTCTTCAAATACACCACACAATGGTCGCCACCAACCACACTCCCAAGGTCAACCTCGCCTTCGCGCGAAAGATCAGGCGATCCCGGCGCCCGGCGCCATTCAACCCGGTCCAAATTCCCCTCTTCGGGCGGGAATACAACGTCAAACAGTTCCTGGGCCTGCTTCCCCGCAACACGATAAGGCCCGGTGCACAGCCAGCCGGATTTCATGCGTTTCAACACCGACTGCGCATTTGTTCGCACGGCCGCCTCCGCAGCTTCTCCAGCCAGCTTGTCCAACGCGCGCTCGGCCAGCTCAAAGTTCGATCCTGCCAGCGCCGTGGCCGCTTGCAAACACGCCACTTCAGCCTCGCGTCTCACATCGGGCTCGCGCGCAGCTTCTTCAGCAATTCGAAGCGACCGCGGGTCCGCCACTTCGGCCAAAGCCGACAGAACCGCCTTTTTCTCCTGCGGCCGTGACGCAAGCGCAAAGACTTGTTCCAGCAATTCCGCGCGCTTTGCCACGCCGAACCCGGCCCGCTCATCTGACACCAGCCGGACGCAACCAGTAATCGCCATTGACTTGATATCGGCGTCTTTGGTTCCTCGCGCCAGATCAAGCAAATCAGGCATAAGTTCCGGATCGCGCGTCGAACACAGAGCGCGTGCGGCCGCGACCCGGATTCGTTCGTCCTGATCTTTCAGTGCAGCGCGGAATGCCTCCCGGATTCTCTCATGAGCGAACAAGGCGCCGACCTGCAACAACGGGCCGCGTGTGCCTGCGTCGGACGTCCCCAGCGCTTTGACCAGCGGCGTCACGTCAAGGTTCCTGTCAGCACTAATCCTCTCTGCGACTGACTCGACAGCGCCCTGAACGTCTTGAATGGCCGACGCATCCTTCGTCCTCACCAACAGCTCCACAAGAGCAGCCAAATGGCTTGCATCCGCAAGATTCGCAATGGCTTGAAGAGCCGCCTTCCGCGTGCTTGCAGCATCACTCTGTGCAAGTGTGATCAGGTCTTTCACGGCCGATCGCTCATTCCGCGCCGTCAGCGCCCGGACAATCTCAACCTGTGCAGCCGGATCGCATTTTGGGATGTGCGTTACCAGAGCCGCCACCACATCGCCGTGCCGCAAAGCAGCCAACGATTCGCGTGCGGCTCTTTGAACGGCTTCGTCAGGCGATTTCGCAGCCTCCACCAAAACAGGCACCACACTTGAATCACCCAACACACCAAGTGCCAACAAGGCTGCAACCCGCACGCTCGACTCAGCACTTCCAAGCATGCCAACAACAGCATCTCTTGCCCCAAGATCGGCACGTTGCCGGAGCGCACCAATCACGCCCACCTGCAACTCTGGCGACAGCCTTGGCAGTAAATCCGTCAAAACCCCCGTAATCGAAGCGTCCCGGAGCTCACCGGCCAAACGCAAGGCTGCCATCTGGGCCGTTTCATCCCGCCCGAGCAATGCTTCCCGGAGAACAGTCGGCGCCCGGTCACCAGCAGCCAGAATCATCCCAACATTCGCCGCAACACGCACGTGGCCGGACTCAACCCGGCGCATGAGCATGTTGTAGATTGCATTCGCCGCTTCCGGGTTTCCCTCGGCTCTGTATCGGTCTGCGCATTGCAGGAGCGCATCCGCAATCCTGTATTTAACCGCCGGCGTTGCTCTGTCCAACACCTCACTGAGCCCTTGTGCAGCTTCTTTGCCGCCAATCCTGCCCAGTGCGCCGGCCGCCGCGCTCGCAATCGTCGGATCGCTGTCCCCCAATAGCGGCACCAACAAACGCACGGACTCGCTGTCCCGGCGCCATCCCAACGAGTCAATTGCACCCGCCTTCAACGCACCCGACAAACCGCTGACAGCACGGCGCAAAGCAACTGCCGCTTCCGGGGCGGGCATCCCTTCAAGCGCATAGCGCGCAGCCTGCGACACTCGAGTGTCCCCCAACAGTTCCGCAAGCGCAGGCACCGACCGCGCCGTGCCAGCCAGACGAAGCTTCCTGCATGCTTCGCATTTTTCCACAGCGCTCCTGTTGGAACGGAGAATTGTTATCAGGTCCTGCTCCGCGTCGGCTCGCAAAGTCCACACTGAGCCGAACTGCAAAACCCCAAAAACAAGGCAGGCCACTAATGTCTGTTTCATGAGATCAATGTGCACCACGCAAGATTGCATGGTTTTCAACCGGGATCACAGGAGCCATGTCGGACGCGGCGTGTATGACAACAGCCGATTTGCTTCGTCATCGTTCTCGAACTCCCATCTTGCGGGATTCCACCGCAAACGCCGCCGAAGAATCATCGAGATGCCCCCTGCCAAAATCGCGTTCATCGTATAAACCGCTGTTTCCGGATCGCAAATTGTCCGTTGGCGGCTCCGCACGCATTCAAGGAAATTCCCCGAGTGACTGCTCGCCCTGTAAACTCTCTCGTCACTCGGCCCGGGCGGTTCCTTGAGAATCCCGGCCGGATACGAAACAATGCTGCCGCGATCCACAGCGATCCTCCCCTGCGTTCCGACAAAACACGCGCCGCCTTCGCTCCCGACCGCTTCACCCGGATAAGCACTTGAATGAACCACCACCCCGTTCGAGTAATGGTAATGCACAACCCCTTCGTCAGCGCTTCCCCCTTTCGGCTCAAATTCGACTTCAATCGGCGCTGACCGGTCGGGGTTTATCGTCCATTGGATGATGTCGTAGTGGTGCGGGCTCCAGTTCACATCGCCAATGAACATCCCCGGCAAAGCGTGACCGGCCTCGCCATTGTAAGGCCGCCACGGCAACGGCCCCAGCCAAAGGTCCCAATCAAAACCCGCAGGCACCGGCTGACTGGCGTCCGATGTCCACGGCACAGGGTTAAACGCCCCCGGCAAACGATACGCATAGACTTCCTTGAGCCGGCCTATCCGGCCATTCCGCACAAGCTCGCATGCGATCCTGAACTTGCCGCCGTACTCGGACCGCTGCTGTGTGCCTGCCTGGTAAACCCGGCCGTAACGCTTGAATACATCGACAAGATTGCGCCCTTCACGAACTGTAATCGCCACGGGCTTTTCGCAATAGACATCCTTGCCGGCTTTGGCGGCCATGGCGGCCATTGGCGCTGCCCAATGATATGGCAGCGCCACCAACACCGCATCCACATCCGTCCGCGCCAGCACATCCCTGAAATCATTGTAAGCCTCAACCTCTTTGTAACCAGGCTGACCGAACTTCTGCGCATACATCTGATTGCATCGCTGCTGTGCGCTCTGCCGACGTTCCGCGCGCACATCGCAGACCGCCACAACCTGCACGTCGTTTCGTGCAATGTACCCGCCCGGAATGTATGTCCACGCCCCACCAAGCAAATGTCCCGTGCCCTGTCCTCCCAACCCGATGAACGCCATCCCAATCCGTTCGCTGGGCGCATGAAATCCTCCGCGCCCCAGCGCTGAGCATGGCAGAACCACCGGACCGGCCATTGCCAACCCAATCAACCTTGACCCTTGCTTGAGGAATTCCCTCCGACCAAATCTGGAATCAGCCGTTTTCATGCAGCGTTTGTTGTTTCCTTACACAGTCCAACCGCTTTTGGCCAGTTTTTCCAACTGCACCCGCGGTGTATCAGAATCCCGCCTTTAACCCGCGTATTCCTTGATTTCTTGAAAAGAGCTGTTTTGCATGCAAATCAGGGTATGTCATCATACTGAAAAGACCTTCATGTTCGCTGAGATTCTCAGGCTGCGGTTTGGCCAATTTCTCAGTAATTGTTTCCCTGGCCGCCGGCAAGGCGGTCACCACGGTGCGGCCTTTCGAAAATGCAAATAAAGTGCCAGGCACGTTGTTTGTTCATGAACCCCTGCATACAGGTAGGGCGCGCCGTCCTCGGCGCGCCGAATGCATCAGCACATGCCCTGATTCCGGGTCGCAAATAGAGTGCCAGGGGGTCGCAAATAGAGTGCCAAGCACTTTGTTTGGGTTTTGCCCCCGGGATTGTGGCATGGCGCGCAGTTTAACCCTTGCTCCAATCGGCGGCTGGTGAGGTCTGTTGGGGAACCTCTCGCATGCTGACATGGTGCCAGGCACATTGTTGCGTACTCACAACGTTCAACGGCGTCGCGGGTTGGCCATGCGAATGGCTACGCACGCCCGCGGCGGCCGGAGTCCCGCCTTCAAGCGGCTTTGAATTGAGAAATCATTGGTGCAGTAAACTCTTTGAACGTTCTACGTTGAGCGTTGTACGTTGGGCGTTCCCAGACAGACGACCGGCGGGTCAACCGAAAGGAACGCTCAACGTCCAACGTTCAACGTGCAGCGCTCATCAACGGGCGCTGGTGCCCGGTTGGTGCCCGTCAGGCAACTGTGGTTTCCGGCTATGCCGGGCTGCGAAATATGCGAGCTAAGGTTTCCTGAGGCGATAGAAACGGCTCTGTGTGCCCGGTGCGATGTCCTGTGTGTAAGGCGAGGTTGGCGCTGGGGTGACTGCATTCCACCCGCCCAATACTGTTGGTGCCCACTCGAGGATGCCGGTGCCGGTCCACTTCAAAGTCACCTTGCCATTGCTGACGGAACATTCTGTGAACACGAGAGGTTCGGTCGAAGGGAAATCAATCTTGACGTAGTCAAAGCCCATCCAATTGCCACCGCCATCGGCGCTGTAATTGATGCCACGCAAACTGACGATGTTGTCAGGGCCAAGCCCGAATTCCGCTTTGACACTGGCGAGCGTGAACTTCGGAGTCGATATCGGCGTGCCCAGCATTTCTGGCGTCACGACGATTTCGGGTTGTACGAGCACGCTGTTGAAATAGACCTCGACGCCGTAACGCGGGTTCGGCACGTCGGCGGCTTCGTGCAGGTTGAGAGGCTCGAACGTTACGACCACTTCATCGGTCGGTTTGAGCGTCTCGGGGAGGTTGAAGTGATAACGCAGATCGTTGTCTGCTCCGGCAAACGCGCGTTCAGCGGCCTCTTCGTTCCGCGGCACGATGCCCGCCGGTTCATAAGCGCCGTACCAATCCAGATTTGAATCGATGGCTTTATTGTAAACGCCGGCGAAGTAATAATCGTTGTCAGCCTGCTGATTGCGTTCGGGGCTCTTTGGATTGCCAGGCAAACCGTTCACATTGCCTGTTTCCTGAACGAAAGAGGTGTTTTCACCGCCGCCATCGCCCATCGGCCAACCGTCGTCGTCTTTGCCAATAGCAAGCGGGAACGTGGGTTGAGGCAACGTGTCAACCGACATGTAATCCAGCCCCATCCAGTTGCCGCCGCCATCGGCGTTGTAGTTGATTCCTTTCAGGGTCACGATGTTGTCCCATCCCGGTCCAACACCGGCATTCACGCTTTGCAATGTGAACGGCTCGGTTATGAAGTCTTTGTCGAATTGATCTCGCCGGATGATTACTTCAGGCATGACAAGGACACCGTTGAAGTACACCTCTACGCCATAACGCGGGTCCCAATTTGCCGCGCTCTCATCCAAGCTCAGCGCATCGAAGCTCACCACGAGCTTGTCTGTCGGCTTCAAAGTCGCTGGCAGGTTGAAGTGATAGCGGAGCTCGTTATCCGAGCCGGCAAAGGCGCGTTCTGCGGCGTATTCATTAACCAGCACTTTGCCCACGGGCTCATATTCGCCGTACATATCGACCACCGACTGAACCACCTTCGTGTAGTCGCCAGCAAAGTAATAATCGTCGTCGTTCTGGGTGTGAGTCTCTCCGCTGGCGGGGTTGCCAGGAAGCGGGTTAACGCCTGCTTCTTGGACAAAGAACGCGTTTGGTCCACCGCCGTCACCGCCGCCGTGTCCGTTGTCGTCTCTTCCGCAATCCAACGGGAATGGCGGTGGCAACACCGGGTCGAGCCTGAAATAGTCGAAACCCATCCAATTACCGCCTCCGTCGGCGTTGTAATTGATGCCCTTGAGGTGGATGACATTGTCATAGCCCGGGCCAACCGCCGCGTTCACTTGCGAGAGCGTGAATGGTGGAGTGAAAATTGTCCGGTTCAGATTCTCAGTCCGGACAACAACTTCATCCATGACCTTGACACCGTTGACGTACACTTGAGCGCCGTAGCGAGGATCGGGGGCGTCGCCCTGGAGGTTCATGGGCTCAAAACTGAACGTCAACTGCGTGTCAGGGCTGAGACCAGCCGGAAGGTTGAAATGGAACCGCAGGTCATTGTCAGTCCCCGCAAACGCGCGTTCGACCGCTTCCTCGTTTGCAGGAACGTCGCCGACCGGGGTGTAAACGCCGTTTCCCGGAATGACGTTCTCGAAAATGCCAGCGAAATAGTAATCGTCGTCGGCTTGGCCGGCTTGCTCGGGGCTGTTCGGATTGCCTGGCAATGGATTTGTTCCAGCTTCTTGCACAAAAGTGGCGTATCGCCCGCCGCCGTCGCCCACGGGCCAATCGTTGTCATTCTGCCCGACAGACCATGGCAAAACGGGCGGCTGTGGCATGGGTTTGAATCTGACGAAGTCAAGCTTCAACAAATTGCCGCCGCCTTCGGCGCTATGGCTGATGCCGCGCAGAGTGACGATGTTATCGTATCCGAGGCCGAACTGCGCATTGACGCTGCCGAGGGTGAACGCAGGCGTTGTAACCGGCTTGTTCAACTGCTCTTTGCGAATAATGACCTCAGGCATGACCAACACGCCGTTGACATATACCTCGACACCGTAAGACGGCTCAGAAACGCTCGGGTCCAAACTCAGCGGGTCAAAAGTGACAGCCGCCAAATCACCGGGCTGCAGTGTCACAGGAAGGTTGCAGTGATAGCGCAGCTCGGTGTCGCCGCCCGAAAAGCCGCCTTCAGCGTCTTGTTCGTTTGCTCTTACAAGGCCGACAGGGGTGTAAGTTCCGTTGCCGGCAATCACATTGTCGTACACACCGGCAAAATAGTAATCGTTGTCAGCAGTTGTGGCGCTTCCGGGCAAAGCGTTGATTGTGCCATTGCCATTGACGAAAGTCGCGTTTGGACCTCCGCCTGTTCCGGCCGGCCAGCCGTCATCGTCGCTTCCGACCGACCACGGAAACACCGGCACAGGAACCTCTGATGATTCCTTGTTAAGTCTGACATAATCAATGCCCATCCAGTTTCCGCCGCCCTCGGACGCAAAGTCTTTGCCCTTGAGCGTGACGATGTTGTCGTAATCAGGCCCGGGAACAGCATTCACACTTTCGAGCGTAAAAGGTGGGGTGGTGTAATCCCTGTCGAGTTGAGCTGGCGTGATCACAATCATCGGCTGCACCAGCACGCCATTGACATAAACCGAAACCCCGTACCGCGCATTTCCGCCGCTTTCGTCCAGATTCAGCATGTCGAACGTCACGGAAAGCAAATCCGTGGGTTTCAGGTCCGCCGGCAGATTGAAGTGATACCGCATTTCGTTGTCGCCTGGAACAAGGGCACGCTCAGCGGCTGTTTCGTCGTAATCGACGTAGCCAACGGGGTCATAAACACCGTTGCTCTCGATTACGTAAAAATATGAACCGGCAAAGTAGTAGTCGTTGTCGGCCATTCTGTCCACCGACTCCGAGTATGGGCTGCCTGGAAGAGGGTTTACCACCCAGTTTTCCTGCACGAAACAGGCATCAGGTCCTCCAGAAGCGCTTGGACAGGGCCATCCGTTGTCATCAAGACCGACCGTCCAAAGAACTTCCTGGGACTGGACCGTTAGCGCTGTGATTAGGAGAGCAAAAAGGGAAGAAGCACCGAGGGCGCGGCTCTTGGTTTTCATGAAATGAAGTGTTGCAAACATCCATAAAGCATGTCAAGAGGAAAAGGCGAAAACGACAGCGCCGTTGCACAACATGCATCCACGTAAACAGACCACGCTTCCGTCCCACAGTGGATGGGCCGCACGGGCACGCCGTTCACCAAGCAGAGCATGAGAGACGAGGGCAAGAGATCGAGAAACCCAAGCCGCGCAAAAGATGGTGACGCTGCAGCCTCTCCGAAGCGCAAGGCGGGCTTGCCATCCAATCGTACGATACTGGGCCGGGTTTTCCCATTCATTCTGGGCGCGGCATGGCTGCAAGTGGGGATATTGGCCGTTGTGCAGTCGAAGTATATCGGCATAACAATTGCCATTACTTGTGCCGCGGCATTGTGGGCAGGCAGGCACCGGCCATTGGTTTGGCGTCTAATGGCGATTGTTGCTCTGGTTTATCCCGGGTGGCTGTTGCTGGTTCATCCATCGCTAAAGATGGCACAGGCATCAACCAGTGCATTGGCCGTTCAAAGACCAAATATGAATGAAGACGATGCAGTGGTGAGCGCCCTGGTCGCAAATGAGGAAACGCTTCTGAACCTGTCGAGGAAAATGGCCGCGCTATCGCGGGGACTTCTCGATCTCGGACTGCCGGGCCCAGCAGAAGACGCTCAAGAGACGTTCGCGCCTTCAGTGACAGTCGTTGACCTCGGACCTGCGCCGGCACTCAGTGTGTCCAACTCGCCAATGTTCGATCTTCAACAATGGCCCGTTGTGCGATCCTCGAAGCGCGTCGCGAAGGTTGACCTGTGGCGGCCGTTGTTGGACTCCGTGTCCTACTTCGATTCCGTGCGGCTGCGGTTGACCGACGGCAGACACCCGAACGGTGACATGTGGCGGTTCGAATCCGATGCCCGATTCGAAGCAGTCGCTTCTATGAAGTCAGGCGAATGGCGGTCTTTCTTCGGAAAAATCAAGTTGAGCTGGGAACGCCAAAAGATCGAAAGCGGCGGCGCAGGCGATTGGCAGATTTGCACATGGAAAACCGAGGAAATGCGTTGGAACGCAACTCCAAGACGCTTGTTCACGGAAGCCCTTGACGCAGCTCTCCGCCCGCCTGATGACCCGCAAAAGCTGCGTCGTTCCTTGCACTACGAAGCAACAGTAAGGTTCTACAAGGACGGAATGAAGAAAATGCCACACCCGTATTTCGCCCCCATATCCGTAAACCAGAAAGAAGGAATCGCCGTCGCTGATGTCAACGGAGATGGTTTCGATGACATCTACATCACAGTGCGCCTCGGAAAGAACATGCTGCTGATCAACCACGGAGACGGCACCTTCACAGAAGAAGCTTCGAGCTACGGACTCGATCTCCCGGGCCACACCACCTGCGCCATATTCGCCGACTTCGACAACGACGGCGACATTGACGTCATGCTGGGCAGAAGCCTGTTGCGGACATCTTACCTCGAAAACAAAGGCGGGTGGTTCTATCAGCATCCAATCCCCAAATTCATGCCAATGGCGGTCATCTCCATGTCCGCTGCTGATTACAACAACGACGGGCTTCTGGACATTTACCTCTGCACCTACCGGCCCGCTGCACCGTCCGGCTCCGGCGGCGGTTATGCAAAAGCCGCCAAAGAAGCCGATTTCGACTGGCCCGACGAGTTTTTCTCGCCCGAAATGGCCACTGAATTCAGGCGGCGCGTGGCAGCACACAGTCGGCGCCACGGCGTGACTGTCCTTGACCAAATAGGCCCGCCAAATGTCCTGCTCGTCAATCGCGGCGGCGGCCGATTCGAGCCCGCACCAGAAAACAGCATCGTAGGCGTTTGGCGAAATTCCTTGCAAGCTACATGGTGCGATTACAACGAAGACGGCCGACCCGACCTGTACGTCCCACACGATTGGGGCCTGAACATGCTCTTCCGCAACGACGGGCCGGCCGGTTTCACCGATGTCACCGCTGAAGCCGGCCTCACTTGCTACGGCTTCTCAATGGGCGCGTCTTTCGCCGACTACGACCATGACGGGCGGGAGGATTTGTACGTTTCCAACATGTACAGCGACGCAGGCCGCCGCATCACAGCACGCATCCCGGGGCTCAACCCTTTGTTCGCTGATTCAGCCTACGGCAATTTCCTCTACCACAAAGAGCCAAACGGAAAATTCAAGCAGGTGGCCGGCCTCGAGCCGCCCGCAATGGCCGTGAAACGAATCGGATGGTCATGGGGCGGATGCTTCGCTGATTTCGACAACGACAGTTACCCGGACATCTACGTCATGAGCGGGTATTTCACCGCCCCAAGAGAACTCGCATCCGGCATAGACCTCGAAAGCAACCTCTGGAGAACAATGGTCCGCGCAGACGAAAACCTCGCGCGCCCAACCTTCCGATTCTCACCAGAATGGAAACGAACCCCGCCGCCGGACAACCTCGGCCCTGAGATTGATGCCCGCATGGCCGGAGTCGAACGCCGCGGAGAACGCATCCTTGTTCATTCACTCCAGCCAAATGAACGCAACCGATGCTTCGCCAACCGCAACGGCCGGTCATTCGTCGATATCGCCGGTTTGTCCGGTTTGGACAATCAGGCAGACAGCCGTGGATTTGCTTTGCTTGACTACGATCGCGACGGCTGGCTCGACCTCGCGCTGGTCAATGCAAACCTGCCGCTTTTCAATCTCTATCACAATGAAATGCCCGCCGCAGGAATCAAAGGCGGCATGATCGCCGTCAGGTTCGTCGGCGGGAATAGAACGCCAACCCCTTCCAAGGAATACGCCTGCCGGGACGGGTTCGGCGCGCGCGTCACCGTCGATCTCGGCACCGAAAAGTTTGTCCGCGAACACCGGTGCGGCGAAGGTTGGTCAACCCAGCATTCGGCCACCATGCACATAGGAATCGGAGCACGCGATGAAGTGGCGGCCGTTACCGTCCGCTGGCCATCCGGCAAAACATGCTCAACACAACATGTCCCGGAAGGGACCCTGCTGACTGTCTATGAAAACCAAGCCGATTCACCCACAGGCCAAGCTTTCGTCAGCAAACCGTACAGAGTCAAACAACCGTCTGTGACACCTCAACCGCCAGTGACAGCCAAACCTGTCTTTCCAGTCCGGACCCTGGACACAGCAGCAAAACCGGCAAGACTGCGTGTCTATGCAACATTTGCGACCTCAAGCCCGTCAGCAGTTTCAGACCTTCCATTGTGGCGACACTTGAAAGATGTGTTGGGTGCTGACGGCCTCGACATCGTCGCAATACCAATCGATGAAGCTGACGACAATCCCCGACTCGGTGCTTACGCCCAGCAACACAAACCGCCTTGCAGGCTGGTAAACATACCACCGATCAAACGTGCCGATGCCAGGTCCGCTTTCGCCAAAGCACTTGGCCAGGAACCGCCCACGCCGTCCAGCGTCGTAACCGACGACACAGGCCGCATCCTCTTCGCCCAGCCGGGTGTCCCCGCCGTTTCCGAATTGCGAAAAGCGCTTGCATCACTGAGTGAAAACGAAGGCGCGCCACTGAGCCGGAAGTAGTTCAGGTATTAGGCTGACATCTTCCATGCCCTGAGTTGTCTGCGAAGCAGCGTTCCCCAAAAACCTGGCCCGGAAATCTCACTTCATTCCCGCTGGCACGCCCAACCCTGTTCAATAACACGTTGAACGTCCAGCCCGTGTTTGCGCTTGACCATGGCAAATGTGCAGCGCTGACGCGGCGTGCCTGGCTGAGCATTGACTTGTTCAGGGCCGATTCCTGATTGGCGACCACAATATTCGTGTTTGCGTCCGGGCCCACATAAACGCGTTGGAGCAGAACGGCATTGCCCGACTCAGGATTGTGGACGATCAGCCGAAGTGAATAAGGTGAGGCTACAGGGCCGATGTTTGTATTGATCCCGGTCACAACGTACTGTCCGTTCGTGTCCATCGCCGGGTTGCCGGAGCTGTCGCGCTCATAGGTCTTGAGATAATTGCCAACCTGTGTCACTGCAGCATTGCCAACCCACAAGCCGGCGCTCGATCCGACCTTTGCGGTAATACCCACATTCACCTGCAGAAACCCAAGCGAATCAGCAAACCGCAGGATGCCTGCGAACTGGTCGCCGACGGCCCCCGGCATGGCAGCCCTGTCAAGTCCGAGAACAACTTCTGTCTCGGACGCTTGGGTTCCATTCGGCTCGAGTGTCCATTTGCGTTTAACACCGGTCGGCAGGTTGGTGTAGCCGTAGGTCAGGTTCGTCAGATTCAACGCCCCGCGGATAAGCAGAGGGGGCGCGCCTGCAATGGATGCCTGGCCCGCAGGCGGTGCCTCGCTGGGCACCAGCTCCAGTGCAATAGTGAGCTTGTTTGCTGTGAGATTTCGCAAACGAAAAGCCGCAGTGCCGAGGTGCTCGCCGAAATCAATCCCTGACGGCGAGGAAAGAACAACTTCGAAAGGACCGAAGTATCGGTTGTACACATTTGTTGCTCGAATCCAGTAAGCCTGGCCACGTGTTACGGGGGTGGTGCGCATTGCAACAATGCGCCTGGGATTGTTCTGGCCAAGATCGCCCCCAACATACTGGTAAATCTCGGCGTCGTGTTGCAGCTCGGGCGCAGGCACAAGAAAAGCGTCGAAGTTCGGCGGATACGTCGGCACAGTTGAAAAACCAAGGAAATTCAGGCCGCTGATCGTCCATTCGGTAGCCGGCGGCACGGGCTTGCCTTTGACCTGCCATGTATAAGTGGAAGTGGACCCGCCGACACGGACAAGGTAGGTGGTGTTGCCCTGCAGGCGGTCAAACATCTGGGGTTCGGTTGAATCACGAACCCACTTCAAAAAATCAGGCTCGTTGCCGATAACGCCCTGCAGATCGTCGAGAAACTGCAGTGTGGTTGGGTGCGGAGCCCACTGCCAAATTTCTGTAATCGGGTTGTTCGGATCATCGCCAACAAGATGCTGCAATGTGTCGTGCGAAGCATCGATGTGCATGTGAACTGCGTTCCAGCCGTTGGTGAGTTTGAACGACTCCGTCAGCCATTGGCCATGCGTTGAAGCAACCCAGAAAAATGGCATCCAGGCAATCAACCCTGCGAGCGCCCTCATGCACAAGCTCCTCAGCATGCTCTGCAAGCAATGCTGCCGAATGGACCCACCGGGTTTTCCGTCGAACAGCTTCAGCGATGAAACAAGCCTCTTCATAGCGTGCAAGAAAAATGCGGAATTGGTTCCGAAACGAGCGGATGCACCGGCGCTTCCAGCCGCCCGGAAAACACATGGCCAACACGCGTCCTCATTTTGATGCTCCATGCAATGCAAACATCCTGAACACTCTTTCCGCTTTCAGCAGGTCCGGCAGCATGTGAAGACAATCCTTGGGGACAAAACCGTCTGCGCCCGCTTCCGCGGCCGCCTGCCGGAGGTTTTCACTGTCATATTGCGTCACCATGAACACCCTTGCGGGTGGGGACAGTGCCTTGATATGGGCAATTGCTTTCAGCCCGTCCATTTCAGGCATTTGAAAGTCTAAGAGCGAGCAATCAGGCTGATGCTTCTTGAATGCGTCCACGGCTTCGATTCCGTTGGTGCGCTCGACAACACTAGCGCCACAGTGCCGACAGATTTCTGCAATCAGTTCCCGCGTTGCCGTGTTGTCGTCGGCAACGAGAACTGTGATCGCGGGTGTAATGTCCTCGCCCGAAACCATGCGGGAACATTTTTCGCCACATCAACAGGGTCTGTGGAATCCCTGATGCCTAGTATTTTCCAGCCAGTAGAAAAGAGGATTTTACTGCGTAATTCTACGTATCCCTCGCAATTGGGTTATACTGCCGACGCTTGCAAAAAATGCGGGAAGTCCGGCTGGCCCTCAGTTTGCCCGGCACAGAATCAAAGGGCTGCTCGGTGCCTTAAAGCAAACTCGAGCAATGCATGGCTCCCTGTGAGCCCCAATTTCAGACAGATGTTCCGCCGATGAGTCTCAACAGTGCGCGGGCTGATGAACAGGTCGGCGCCAATCTGCCTGCTTGTCTTGTTTTGCGCGATCAGTTTCAACACCCGCCGTTCCATTTGGGTGAGATCGTCCAGCCCAGGCGTTCGAAGCCGAAGTGCCTGCTGCGACTGGCGCAGCTGCACAACGAAACTCGAAAGCGACGGGCTCAGATAGCAATCGCCTGCGGCCACCGCACTCAGGCAACGAACAATCTCTTCGACTGCGTTGTCTTTGAGGACGTAACCCGCAGCGCCGAGGTCCATGGCCTCCTGAAAAAGGCTCTCTTCGAGGTACATGGTTAGTATCACGCACTTGGTGCACAGCCGCTGTCTTGCCAGTTGCCGCATCAATCCCAGGCCGTCGAGCCCAGGCAGGCTGATATCTACAACCGCAATCTCCGGCTGAACACGTCGGATCAATTCGAGCGCTTCAACCCCGTTGCCAGACTCGCCAACAACGCTGAAGCGCTTGTTATTGTTGACGACCTGCTTCAGCCCCAGCCTGAAAACAGGGTGATCGTCAACCAGCACGACTGTGCACTGTGGTGCCATGTCAGTTCTTTTCCGCGTCCCGAACAGGATTCTGCACTGGCACAACAATCTCCAGCGTGGTCCCGCATGCCGGTGCGGTATCAAGACGCAGTCTGCCGCCCAGAATTCGAACACGTTCGGCAATGCTCGCCAAGCCCATCCCGCAAAAACCTTGGCCATCCGAAGTCGAAAACCCGCACCCGTCGTCCCGAATCCAAACACGCACCTGCAAAGAGTCGCGCTTGATCCGGACCTGCGCGTGTTTGGCCTTTGAATGCTTGAGAATGTTGGCGACCGATTCCTGTATGATCCGATAAAAATGAGTCTCAGATTCCACGCCGAACACACCATCCAAATCGTCCACATCAGTGTCGAACTCGATGCCTGACGACTTGACAGAAGCTTTGATCAATCCGGCGACCGCCCTGCCAAGCCCAAGGCGGCCAAGCTCGAACGGCCTCAAAGCAACGTGACATCTGGCGTATTTCCTCGACTACTGGCATCCGGCCATTAGTCCCACAGCATCAACTGGTTAGAAACAGGGCTTGGCTCTTTCCGGGACCGAAATTCCG